>VGAU01000098.1 GCA_016870675.1 Actinomycetota bacterium
TATTACCAAAAAATAGCAAGAAAACTTAGACGATAGATTTTAATAAATGTTTTTAAATTTTAAAGGAAAAAAGAAAAAAGTTCTTTTATTTTTTATAAATATATCTCTGTTTGCTGTAATCATCTTACTATTATTCTATACAATTAGCTGCAAAGTTACTGCTAACGCTGATGATGTTGGTCCGTCAGGAAAAAAGCTTATAGTCGGTTGCGATGCTACATATCCACCTTTCGCATTTGCAAAAGATGGCAAGATTGATGGGTTTGACATTGATATTGCAATAGAGATAGCCAGAAGGATGGATAGGGAAATAGAGATAAAATCAATTAAATGGGACAGCACTTACCAGATTCCTGAAGATTTAAAGTTTGATATGATAATCTCAGCAATTCCAATAATTAAGGAAAAAGAAGGAGTGATTGATTTTTCCAGTCCTTATTTTGTAATGGAATATATGTTGATTACTTTAAGCGAAACTGATATTAAGATTAAAGAAGATTTAAAAGGTAAGACTATCGGAATCTTAAAAAACGAAAAAAATTATCTGAGTGAAGATTATCTGCTTAATTATAAAATTGAAAGTTATGATGATATTGTGACAATGTTTGATAACCTCAGAAATAAAAATATTAATGGGGTCTTAATCTCACTGCCCATCGGTGTCAACATGCTGGTTGAAAATAAAGGAATTTATAGTGTGCTGGAAGTTGTAAAATCTAATAAAGAATTTGGCATTGTTTTTACTAAAGGAAGTGCTTTAAAAGAAGAAGTTGATAAAATCTTAGAGGAAATTAAAGAAGACGGCACTTATGATGATATTTACAATAAATGGTTTAATTATAGTTTTTAAGCGCCAGGCTATTTTTTTATTTTTTTAAAATAAAACAATATTTCCGTTCAATGACCGGTCCTGGTGAAATTCCATCAAAATTATTTGTTTAAACCTCTATTAAATTATTTTTATGTGGTGTTATAATTAGTTATTATTATATTGTAATTTTTTTATAGAATGGGGAAAAGATATGTTAGTCGTTGGCGAAAATATAAGCGTGGTGTCAAAAGTGGTAGGAGATGCTGTAAAAGACAGAAATGCTGAACCTATTATCAAGATGGCGAAAGAACAGAAAGATGCGGGAGCAGACTACATAGATGTAAATATTGGTCCGGCTACAAAAAAGGGTGAAGAACTTATGCAGTGGATAGTAAAAAGTATACAGGCTGAAGTGAATGCACCTCTCGCTCTGGATACTAAAAATATAAGTGCTATTGAGGCCGGTCTGGAAGTGCATAAGGGCACCGCTATGATTAATTCAGTTACCGGAGATAAAGATAAGCTTGATATTCTCATGCCGCTGGCAAGAAAGTATAACAGTAAAATTGTTGGAATTGCCCTGACTGAGAAAGGCGTGCCACCGGATGTTGATAGCAGAATAGAGATAGTTATGAATATAGTTAATTCTGCTTTAGAATATGATGTACCAATGGAGAACTTATACCTGGATCCTGTGGTGCTGCCGGTTGCAGTCCTTCAGGAACAGGTTTTTAATTGTATTAAGGCATTGAAGGTTTTTAAGGAGCTTAAGGAATTAATGGCTCTTCCCGATGATCCAAGGACTATTGTGGGATTGAGCAATGTTTCCCAATCTTCCCCTCCGGGGCTTAAGAGTCTTCTTAACAGGACATACCTGCTGATACTAATGAGCAATGGCCTTGACAGTGCTATTGTTGATTCCCTTGATAAAGAGTTAATGAATGCTATAAAAACATACAATATATTGACTAATAAAATACTATATGCGCATTCCTATCTTGACTGATAAGAGACTTAACCCGGCTTCGTAACTCTTAAATAGTAAGAAATTTCTTATAGTATTTTATTAATTTTGTGAAAGATTTATTAAAAATCAGAGTTTTATGGATTGAAAAAAAAGCGGATTGTGATAAAATAAAAAAATGGGGTAAGTTAATGCAGGCGTCCAATAGCTTTGAAAACTTACCCCTTTTACTTCTAACCTTATTTTATATAATCTCTTACTATGTTTATATCAGTATAAACTTATTTATTTATTTAATTGTTTTTATACATAGTTTAAAACAATAAATTTTTTAATTTCTTTAATTGCAACTAACTTCAAAAATAAGATTAATTTTTAAAGAAGACTTAAAAAGTGATAAAAAAGTATAAAATTTAAAAAAAGAGGCTTGAGAAAAAATAACAAAAAATAACAAAAAATTTGACATTTATATAAGAAAGGTATTAAAATATTTTTATAATAATATAAAAGAAGTAAAAAAAATACCAAGCTTAGGAGCTTTGAAACTTTTCTCAAATTTGGACGCTTAGGAAAAGTGGAGCTAATAGCGAAACCGACTAAAAGTCGGTTTTTGTTTTTTTATAGGATTTTAGAAAAAAAATATAAAAAATATTTAAATTATTAAGAGGATAAAATATGATTTATACAAAAAATAAAATGCTAAGTAAGATTACAGCATTTATTGTTACACTTACTTTATTGTTTTGGATCGTTCCTAGTGTGGTATTTGGGAATTCGGAAAAAGATTTAGAAGAAGCATATGAAAAAGCATTAATAACATTAGAAACTGGTCAGGATGAAGTTACTAAAGCTGAGAGTGATTTGGAATTAGCTAAACAGATAGCTGCTGAAGCTGAAGTAAATTTAGAGTCTGCAAGGGGAGAATTAAATGTAAGAAATGAAAGTTTTACCAGTGCTGAACCCGGGGTGGAGAAACTTAAAGAAAAATTAATTTTTGCTCAGGCAGCTGCAGATGAAGCGAATTCATTTTATGAAAGAATAAAAGAAACTGGAAGTGAAGAAGAAATCAATACAGCAAAAGAAGTAGCAGAAAAAGCTAATGCTGAATTAGAGTTGGCCTCAGCAGAATATAATAATGCTAATTCTAATTTAATGGCTCTGCAAAATGAGCTGGATGAAGCTAAAGCTGAGTTCGAGGAACTTAAATCTGCAGCGGATGAAGCAAATGCCAATCTCTTGTACGCTGAAAAGGTTTTAAATGAAAAAAATGAAAATCTTAGTATAGCTCAGGCAGAAGTGGAAAGAACTAAAGCTGAACTGGAAGCTTACCTGGCAGAAATAGCTGAAAAAGAAACCGATATAGAAGAAGAGGCTTCAGATGGGGACGATACCGATGAGGAGATATTAGAAGAAAGCACTGATGAAGAAATAATTGAAGAAGAAGCAACACCAACTGAAGAAGATATAACTGAGGAAAATGCAACTCTATTAGAAGAGGAACAAACTGAAGAAATAACAGTTGAAGAAGATACAACTTCTGGTGAGGAAGAGGTTGAAGAAGAAGTAGTTACCGATGAATCAATTGATGTAGTAGTTACTGACGAGGGGAATGTTCCGGAAGAAGGAATAGAAGAAGAAAACACTGATGAAAATTTGACTGAAGGTGAAATATCAGATGAGGAAGTATCTGAAGAAGAGATATTAAGAGAAGAAACAGTACCGAAAGATGAGTTGGCCGAAGTAGAAGCAGTTGAAGAGAATACAATTGAAGGCGAAATAGTTGAAGTGGCATCAGAATTAGTACTAGAAGATGAAGCTGTAGATGAAGAAGTAGTGGTAGAAGAAAGTAGCGGGTTAAAAATTGATATTCTTTTTTCTACAGATGAAAATGGTTATATTCCAGCAGGACAAGTAACCACTTTTAGTGCATCTGTTGAGGGAATATATCCTTTCCAGTATTTCTGGGATTTTGGTGATGGGTCATCCTCATCACAACAAAATCCACAATATGCTTATTCAAATAATGGCAATTATACCCTTTCACTGACCATACTTGATACTGATGGTAATGCCTACAATAAATCTGCTACAGTTCATGTATCAGACTACAATCCTAATACCACAGAATATTGGATATCAACAGATGCAGCTGATGAAGGGACCGGATCTATAGATAGTCCGTTTACTATAGATACTGCGCTGTCTCATACAGTTAATGGTGATACACTCTACTTCTTACCTGGAACATATAATACAAGCGTTAATCTGGATGGCATTGGAACTGGAACAGAGGAGCTTCCTATTAGTTTTATTGCCTATGATGATGTCATATTTGATGGCCAGTCAACACTGGATTACGCTTTTTACTTCAGTACACCTCTCAGTTATCTGAGTTTCTATAATTTTACTTTTATAAATTATCTTAATAGCGCCATTTATATTAATAATGAAGATGTGAAAAATATTAGTATAGTTGACAATACTTTCTCAGGTAACGATACGGCTATAGATGTAACCATGGATTCAGGTCTGAATATCCAGAACAATATAATAGTGGATAATGATGCAGGAGTGGTTATATCTTCAGATGATGTAAATATCGAGCATAACATTATAGCATTTAACCAGGAAGGAATTGTAGTTGATGATACCAGAGATAATATAACAGTTGATTATAATGATGTTTTCGGGAATGGAATAAATTATCAGGGGGTAGAGCCTGGAGAAAGCGATATTTCTATAGATCCTGAATTTAAAGATAAAGATGTCCTTGATTTTTCTATATCTGAAGACAGCCAGCTATTTAAGAAGGGTATTTTTAGAGTAGTAGGAACTGATAAAAGTGATTATCAATTTGGTGAGCAGGTTATAATAACGGGGTTAGGTTTTTCGCCAAACCAGAAATTAATTTTAAGGATTATAAGACCTGATGAAAGTTATATTGATATATGGGTTACCACAGATGAAATTGGTAATTTTGTATATAAGGATTACCATATAGACTTTGCTGGACTAAATTTCCTGATAAAGGTATATGACTCAGATGAAAATATCCTTGCCGACAGCGATATAATCGAGGTTTTAAGCTTTACTGATAGTGGATCTCTTATAATTCTAAATAAAGTTGATGGTGTATATGGAAGTGATGAATATGGTGATTTTATCAAGTTTGAAATTGGCGATGATCAAAACAATAGCTATAAATTTTGCTCGTCTTCATTGGGTGTTGGATATGTCATTGATGGTGTTGTAATTAAATCAGGGTCAGATCCTGGCGAGGGGATTCCCTATGAAGAGTATATAAATTCTGATGGTACTTATAGAGATGGTTCTTATACTGTAAGTGGGCTTAATGGCTTAATAGGCAACTGTGTAACAGTTACTGAAAATTCTGGTCAAGATATAAGTCATATCCGCTTCTATTATACTCAGCATACTGTAGGTTCTATAACTGCCAAAAAGGTTGATCAGGATGGTGCTCCCTTAGGTGGTGCAACTATTGGTCTGTATACAAAAGACAATGGCACCTATTCTGAAGCTCTGGATGCTTCAGGCAATCATATTACAGCTATATCTGCTGCTGATGGTTCAGTAGTATTTAGCAACCTTGAGCTTGGTACCTACTATGTACATGAGAAAACTGCTCCCAGTGGCTATACACCTGACCCAAATTACTATGGACCAGTTACCCTAACTGAGGGCGATAAAGATAAAACTCTTCCCTCACCTGATGATGATATTGTAAATACAAAAAGTGAATTAGGAAACATAACATTAAACAAAACTGGACTAGATGCTACAGATATAGCAGGATTTACTCTTTATAATTCAGCTGGAGCTGCAGTAGGAGGAGAGAAGAGAGTTATAGGAAATGGATCTGTAACCTGGACTAATCTTCCATGGGATACCTACAAAATCGTGGAAACCACTGTACCTGGAGGCTATTCTAAAATGTCCGATATTACAGGAATAGTGGTGGGAGCTGCAAAGCAGGTATACAGCTTTGATAAGGTAAATGAAAAAGAAGGTTCAATAACCCTTAACAAAACTGGCCTTGATGCTACAGATAAAGCAGGGTTTACCCTTTATGACTCAACTAATGCTGCAGTAGGTTTAGAGCAGTTTATAACTGGAGATGGATCAATAACCTGGTCCGATCTTCCATGGGATACCTACAAAATCGTAGAAACCTCTCCTCCCGCAGGTTATGCTCCTATAGCTGATATTACCGGAATAGTGGTTGGAGCTGCAAAGCAGGTATACAGCTTTGATAAGGTAAATACTAAAATTACTTTAGGTTCAATAACCCTAAATAAGAGCGGTCTTGATTCAACAGCTACAGCCGGATTTACACTTTATAACTCAGCTGGAACTGCAGTTGGGGGAGAAAAAACTGTTATAGGTAATGGCTCAGTATCCTGGACAAACCTTCCATTAGATACATACAAGATTGTTGAGACAACAGTTCCTGGAGGATATTCTAAGATGTCCGATATTACAGGAATAGTTGTAGGTGCTGTACAGCAGGTATACAGCTTTAGCAGAGAAAATACAAAAACTCCTGTTCTGGGTTCCATAAGCTTAAGTAAAAGCGGCCTTGATTCAGGTGACATAGCAGGATTTACACTTTACAATTCCAGTGGGGCTGGAGTAACTCCTGAAAAGACTATCACCGGGAATGGAACGGTAACATGGATAAATCTTCCCTGGGACTCCTACAGGATTGAAGAAACAACAGTTCCTGCAGGATATTCTAAGATGTCTGATATCACCGGAATAGTAGTTGGAGCAACCCAGCAGAATTATAGTTTCAGCAGGACAAATAAAAAGACACCTCCTCCGCCTCCTCCACCACCACCTGAGATTGAGGTATTGGGCATACAGGAACTTCCATTTACAGGAATGAATCCAATAATTCCCATATCTAGTATATTATTTATGTTTTCTGGAGTAATACTG
>VGAU01000099.1 GCA_016870675.1 Actinomycetota bacterium
TTTATAAGCATAATAAAAAATTTAATCTTATTGGCACGAAGGATAAGGATGGGATACTTATAAGGCACATCCTGGACTCTATTTCAATATTGAAATATAAAAAATGTCTTTTCTATAATACAGATAATGTAGAAAAAGTACTCGATGTGGGAACAGGTGCAGGATTACCCGGGGTAATGCTTTCTATTTTTTTAAGTAATAAGTTATTTTACCTGCTGGATAAAACATTAAAGAAAATTAATTTCTTAAATCTATTGGTTAAAGAGCTAAAACTAGAAAATATCAGGGTAATTAGAGGAAGAGCCGAAGAGCTGGCAAATGAAAATTTATACAGGGAAAATTTTGATATTGTTTTAGCAAGAGCTGTCGCAAGTTTTAATATTCTTAGTGAATTAATAATTCCATTTTGCAGAATAAATGGTAAAATTATATTTTATAAGAGTAAAAAAATATTTAATGAACTGGCGACCCATAGGGAAGTTATCTCAAAGTTAGGGGGAAAGATAGATAATTTGTTAGAAGTCAAGGTTCCATATCTGGATGAGTACAGAGCTTTTTTAATAATCAAAAAGGCGAAAAAGTCTCCGGATATATACCCCCGGAATTTCAAGAAAATAAAAACCCAACCTCTGTAAGAGAAATATCGGTTTATATATGCTAATGCGCAATAGTTTAAATGTATAAATGAGTAGTGAAGCAGTTTAACAAATGAAGTTTTTAGATATGATACTTAAAAATAAGAAAACTGATAAATTTTCCAGTAAAAAACATCTGGAAAGGATAATTGCAATTACAAACCAAAAGGGAGGAGTAGGGAAAAGCACCACCGCAGTAAATGTTTCAGCTTATTTAAGCTCTTATGGTTATAGAACATTACTTATAGATCTTGACCCGCAAAGTAACTCAACAAGCGGACTGGGTAAAAATCCAATGGATGTTAAGCAGTCAATTTATGATATCCTTATCCATAACAGGGAACCTGATGAGATAATATTAGATACTTCATATAAAAACCTCAAGATTCTTCCATCTTCCATACAGCTTGCTGGAGCAGAAGTAGAATTAGTTTTAAGTTTGAAAAGAGAGTTTAGATTAAAGGAAGCAGTAAGTAAAATTGAAAAGAATTATGATTTTATTTTGATTGACTGCCCCCCGGCACTTGGGCTTTTGACCATTAATGCGCTGACAGCAGCAAAGGAGGTTATTATACCGATACAATGTGAATACTATGCTCTAGAAGGGCTTGGTCAGCTTTTAAGTACCATAAATTTGGTTAAAAAGAATCTAAATGATAAATTGAAAATAAAAGGAGCCATAATGACCATGTATGATCCAAGGATAAAGCTAGCCGGGCAGGTAATTGAGGAAGTTAGAAATTATTTTTCAGAAAAAGTATACAAAACGGTTATTCCTAGAAATGTAAGGCTCAGTGAAGCACCAAGTTATGGTAAACCTATAATGGAGTATGATCCTGATTGTAAGGGGGCAGAAGCTTACAATAATTTTACAAAGGAAGTGATAGATAATGGCTAGAAGGGGTTTAGGCAGAGGGCTTGGCGCATTAATTCCAAGCATAGACAGGCCTTCTGAAAGTGAATCAAATGTAATTGTTGAGTTACCATTAGATAAAATTATTCCAAACAAAAATCAGCCGAGGAACAGATTTAATGAAGAGTCACTAAACGAGCTTGCAGAATCAATAAAGGAATTTGGAGTTATTCAGCCCATAGTGGTCAGAAGACTGGATGGGGAAGAAAAGTATGAAATTGTTACTGGCGAAAGAAGGTGTAGGGCTATTAAAAAAATTGGTATTAATACTATCCCCTCTATTGTAGTTAAGGATGTTGATGATAGATCTTCACTGGAAATGGCTCTTATTGAAAATCTTCATAGAGATGATTTAAGACCCATGGAAAAGGCTTATACATTTAAACAACTCATAGATGAATTTAAAATTACCCATGAACAGCTTTCAAAAAGGATTGGCAAAAGTAGGGTATCAATAACCAACTCGCTAAGGCTGCTTTCTCTTCCCCCGGAAGTTCAAAAATTGATAAATGAAGAAAAAATAAGTGAGGGGCATGCCAGGTCAATACTTGCAATAGAAGGAAAAGAGGAAAGGGTAAAAATTGCAAACCTTATTGTTAAAAATGGGCTGAGTGTAAGGGATGTGGAAAGAATAGCAGGTAAGAAGAGAGAGCCTGCTGGAGACAAAGAAGCTAAAAAAGTCCTACAGTTCAGCAAACTCCCGGAAATATCACAGAGAATGTCCGAGTATCTTAGCGCTCCTGTGAAAATAACAATGGGCAGAAAAAAAGGAAAGATCGTAATCGAATTTGGCTCCATAAGAGATTTGGAAAGAATAGTAGGTAAAATAGTTGAATAGAAAACCAGATTGGCTTAAGAGAAAGATCAGCCTGAATAGTTTGAATATTAATCAGGTCAGAAACCTCATTTACAGTTCACATCTAAATACTGTTTGCCAGAGCGCGAAGTGCCCAAACATTTTTGAATGTTTTGGTAAAAAAACTGCAACCTTTATGCTAATGGGAAATATCTGCACCCGGAATTGCGGTTTTTGCGGTATAAAATCCGGGAAACCTGAAATATTAGATGAGGATGAACCTTCCAGGGTTGCAAATGCGGTAAAAGAAATGGGATTGAAATATGTAGTTATTACTTCGGTAACCAGGGATGATCTGCCCGATGGCGGGGTTTCTCATTTTGCAAAGACTGTAAGTGAAATAAACAGGCTAAATTTGGAGTTAAGAATAGAGTGCCTGATCCCTGATTTTAAAGGAAATGTTAATAATCTGGAAATCCTTCTTGCAGAGGACTTGAATGTATTGAATCACAATATGGAGACGGTTAAAAAAAATTTTAGTAAAGTTAGAAAATATGCAGATTACGAAACTTCACTTAATATATTAAAATCAGCTAAATCATTAAAGCCAGATATTTATACAAAATCAGGGTTTATGCTGGGTTTGGGAGAGAACAGGGAAGAAATAGTGGAATTACTATCAGACTTAAAAGAGGCAGATTGTGATATTGTTACTATAGGACAATATCTCAGGCCTTCTGGGTTAAATATTCAGGTAAAGAAATATTACAGACCCGAAGAATTTGAAAGCATAAAAGAACTAGCAGAGAATTTTAATTTCAAAGCGGTGATTAGTGGAATATTTGTAAGGTCTTCTTATGGTGCGGGTATTATACTGGACGGAATTTTAAATAAAAATAAAACAAAAAATTAAAGTTTTTTTCACTTTTTATTGTCTTAAGGCAGGTACCTTTATCCCATTTATAATAATGCTGCATATAGTAACGAGTCTAAATGAAACACTTTTTCAAAGCTAGTGTGTATATATTTTATAATGTTCATCTGCATACTTTCTCATTAATTTGTTTATACCTTGATTAGATAATGTTTCTACTAAGCATTAAAAATATAAGAATTTCTCTTCCATACAGTATTTTATTAAATTTATGATTAAAATATTAAAAATTATTTTAATTTATTAATTATAATTTATATATAAATATATAAATATTAATATTGACTTTTATTAATATTTATCTTAAACTTTATATTACTTTATGTCACTTTATAGTACTTTTTATTTGAATAGAAAGGTTAATAATTGATAACAAATTTATACAAATCTAAAGAAGTGGCGGAAATATTAAAAGTTAAACCTGTAACCATAAGAAGATGGTGTAAATCTGGTATGCTTAAGGCAAGAAAGATTGGAAAAAGCTGGTATATACCAGAAGAGGAACTTATCTTATTTAAAAATGAGAATAATGAGGCAGGAATAAAAATCCAGTAATTTTTATCTATAAGCTGAGAGAGGGCAGATTTATGGTATGGCAAAGTAACATATATCTAAATATTTTCATTATATTTATATTGATTTCTCTGGGTACCTCTTTATATATTTTTAGATACCGCAGGAAGACTTATAATTCTTTCGGATTATTATTTTTATTTTTTTTGATTGAATGGATGTTTGCTGAATATTTTGAATATAGTTTTACTCCTATATTTTTAAAAACCATTTTTGATAAAATTGCTTATATCGGGATTACTTCTATACCAGTTTTGTGGTTTTTATTTACTCTTCAATTTACAAATCGGAGTAAGCATATAAATTTTAAAACTATTAGCCTTCTCTCAATTTTACCTGCTATAACCCTGATACTAGCATTTACTAATGAGTTTCATAGGTTGATTTGGAAAAGAGTTTACATAAATGAAACAGTGTCATATGAATTAATCAAAGATTATAATATATTCTTCTGGATATTTATGTTATATCTATTTTTTTTTAGCGTATTTGGTTTAGTATTGATTTCCAGGTTTTTTTTGAAAGGAAAATATTACTATCAATGGCAGGGAGTGTTATTAATATTTGTTTTCACTGTTCCATTATTATTAAGTATTTTCGGTATTTTTAAAATTAAGCCTTTTAGTTATATTATTGTAACTCCTATAAGTATTACTTTAGGTATTATATTTTCAATATTTGCACTAGATCGAATTAGAAAGAATATAATTTTACCAATAGCTATAGACAATATCATCGAGAGTATTGAAGATGGCGTATTAATATTGAGTCCTGAAAACAGGATAGTAGATTTAAACCCTGCAGCAGAGAAAATGTTTAATACTACTGTTAAAGATATAACGGGAAAAAATGCATCTGAATTATTACCAAATGCAAATATTGATGAAATTCTAAATAAAATTCATTTAATAAGTAGAAAAGAGATTCAAATAAAGAGGAAAAGAACAACTTATTATTATGATCTTTCTATTTCAGATATTATAGATATTAACAATAGCCTAATTGGTAAAGTTATTGTAGCCAGGAATATTACAGATAGAGTAAGATCAGAAGAGGAGATAAAATATCTGGGTTTTCATGATAATTTGACCGGTCTTTATAATAGAGCTTACTTTGAAGAGGAAATAAAAAGATTAGATACCCCAAACCAGCTTCCCATAAGCATAGTAATTGGAGATGTTAATGGAATAAAAATGATAAATGATGTCTTTGGTCATAAAGTAGGAGACTCGCTACTCTGTACTTTTGCTAAAATTTTTAAAGATTATCTTGGAAAGGAGAATATTATTACCAGATGGGGTGGAGATGAATTTGCTATTATTCTTCCTGGAACATCTAAAAAGGATGCTGAAGTGATTATAGATAGAATAAGAAAAGCTATTAAAAACTATCCAAATAAAAAGGTACCTTTAAGTATGGCACTCGGTTCAGCCACTAAAGGGAATCTCGATGTAAATGTCCAGGAAGTGATTATAGAAGCTGAAGATAATATGTATAGGAGAAAGCTACTTGAAAAAAGGAGTGTTTCAAGCTCCATAATATCCTCTCTGGAAAGGACTATTTTCGAAAAAAGTCATGAGACAGAGGAACATACTGAGCGTTTAAATAAATTTGCGCAAAAGTTAGGTAAAACCTTTGGACTACCAGAGAATATGCTTAATGATTTAGCTCTTCTTTCTTCACTACATGATATCGGGAAAATAGCAATTCCAGAAGAAATCCTATTAAAGGAGAGTAAATTAACAGACAATGAATGGGCAATTATAAAGAGACATTCTGCAATTGGCTATAATATAGCCAAGTCTTCTACACAAATTGCTCATCTGGCGGATGTTATTCTTCACCATCATGAGTGGTGGGATGGAACCGGCTATCCACAGGGATTAAAAGGAGAGCAAATTCCAATTATTTCTAGAATCATATCCATTGTGGATGCTTACGATGTTATGAGAAATGGCAGACCTTATAAGAGAAAAATGAGTAAGGATAAAGCTATTGCAGAATTAAGAAGGTTTAGCGGACAGCAATTTGATCCAGAATTAGTTGAAATTTTTATTGGTAAAGTTTTGATTGATGAAAAAGTGGCGGTTAGATTATAACTAAATTAGTGTAAAATGATAATTCTTAAAGAAGAAAGTGTTATTCTGTGGTATAATTTAACTTAAAAGCCGAGAAGTCCCCTTGCTATAGCTGGGGAATGAAAGGTGTAGAATATTAAAAAAATATGTAGAAAGTCAAAATGCAACTAACTCAACAAATAAGAATTAAACCAACAGCAGCTCAAGAAGTAGTGCTAAATACCCTATCAGAAAAATGTAGACTTATCTACAACTTTGCCCTGAAAGAAAGAAAAGAAGCATTCAAAAATAAACTGGAAGGCATAAATTATATAAAACAACAAAATGATTTACCAGAACTAAAGACAAAATATCCAGAATACAGTTGGGTTTACAGTAAAGTTCTACAGTATACATTAAGAACGCTAGACACAGATTATAAATCATTTTTTCAACTGTACAAGAAAGATAAGAATTCTAAACTTCCTAAATTTAAGGGAAAGAAGTATTTTACAACCATGGTTTATAACCAAAGTGGCTTCAGGCATGAAAAAGGATTTATAGAATTATCGCACAAGCATCCAGCCAAAACAAAGCTACTGTTCAAAATTCCAGATAAATTTATTTTAGAAAAGATATACCAGATTGCTATTTACAAAAAAGATAACAAAGATTATTATCTGTCAGTAACTTACCAGAAGCCAGAAGTAGAATACAAAGATAATAAATTATATCAAGCTTTTGATTTAGGAGTAACTAAGCACACAGCAGTAAACAGCAAAGGGGGGTTTATAGAATT
>VGAU01000100.1 GCA_016870675.1 Actinomycetota bacterium
AACAGGAATATTTACCCTGTCTATCTCTATTGAATTTATCAGCCTGTATACTACATTGGATGAGCTGCCTACTCCCAGAATAATTGCATTTTTAAACTTTTTATCGAATGATAATTTTTCTCTACGGATGATGTTTTCTGCTGCTTTAAATTGTCCGGGGAAATCATAAAGAACCTTTATCATTTTTTCCGGTATACTTTCGAGAATCATTTTCTCATTGTCCAGTACGCCCAATTGTCCTCCTTTGGGAAATGGTGTAACTAACATAAAGAATTTCTTTTTATTTCAGAATAAATATTATAATATTTATTCTAATAATACAATTTTATCGAGTCAAAATGATCCTTAAAGAGCTTGCTTTATCTCTGGATAAGATTTTTAATAGGAATCTGGCTCTAAGCTGGGATAAGGCAGGCCTGCAGATTGGAAATCTCGAGAGTGATATAAATAAAATCCTTATAGCTCTAGATATAACCAGAGATGTGGTAGATGAAGCAGTCAATCTTAACTCTGATTTAATACTTGCCCATCATCCATTAATATTTAACTCTCTTGATACTATTCTAAGTTCGAAAGCTGGTGAAAAAGAAATACTGGCGCTGATAGAAAATAGGGTAGCTGTTTACTGTGCTCATACCAATTATGACTTGATGACAGGGGGATTAAATGATTTTGTTGCCAGTACTCTGGATTTAACCGGTACAGAAATAATTGAAGAACAATATGAACAGTGGTATAAATTTGTTGTTTTTGTACCAAAAGAAGCAGAGGAAAAAATTAGAAAAGTTATCTGTCAGCATGGTGGGGGCAAATGGCAAAATTATTCATGCTGTACTTTTAATATAGAAGGGAAAGGTACTTTTATTACACAGGAAGGTTCAAAACCTTATATAGGTGAACTTGGCTGTGTGAATTATGTTGATGAGGTAAGAATAGAGTGCATTGTAAATGAAAGAAACCTGAGTGACCTGATTGATGCAACCATAAAGGCACATCCTTATGAGGAAGCAGCATATGATGTGTATAAGATTGAAAATAGGTTTAAGGATGCCGGGATTGGAAGATTGGGGAAATTGAAAGAGCCAGAGTCTTTTGGAGATTTTACAAGGAAGATTAAAAACAGGCTGGGAATTGATGGTTTTAAGTGGCTGTGTAAAAAAGATATAAAGGTGAATAGTAAAAAAATCAGGAAAGTAGCAGTGGTATGCGGGAGCGGTAATTCTATTGCCCGGAGATTGGCAGATATTGATTGTGACATGGTTATAGTGGGCGAGATTGGTTATCATAATGCCTTACAGATCATAGAAAGCGGTAAAATAATTGTTGCAATAGGTCATGGCAGCAGTGAAAAGCTGGCTATTACCGATATGTGTAATAAACTGGAAGATTTTTTCCAGAAACAGAAAATTAAAATTGATATATTAAAAAGCAGGTTGGGCTATAAATCCTGGAGGTATCAAGTTGACTGATTTAAAGTTTAATGTGATAGATCTGGTGGAATTGCAGTTAATAGAAAATGCAATTTCTGCAAGGTCGGCTGAGATAGAAAAGGTTAAAAATAATGAGGAGCTAGTTTCTGCTGAGAAGGAATTTGCTGAAGTTAAGGAAAAGTTTGATAAAATAAATGGTAAATATAATGATTTAGAGAGTAAGCGTAAGAAACTTGAAGATACTGTTGAAATGCAGAATGAAAAGATTAAAAATGATGAGAATAAATTGTTCAGCGGCACCATTACAAGCGCAAAGGAACTGGAAAATTACCAGATTGAAGTAAAAATATTAAGACAAAAAATTTCAGAAACGGAAGACCAAATCCTGGAAATTATGATTGAAATGGAAGAAATGTCAGAAAAGGTAAAGCAGGCTAAAGCCGAGAAAGACAGGGTAGAGGCAAATATTAACAGGATAAAAAACGAGATGAATGAAAAGCTAGAGGTTTTAAAAAATATCATTGAAGGATTAAAAAAGAGAAGGGATGATGTTATTCTAAAGATACCTGATGATTATTTAAAAAAATACAAGGAATTCAAAGGTAAAAAAGGAGGTATCGCCGTTGCAGTACTGAAGGATAATTTCTGCAATGTATGCAATATGCAAATACCGGCAATTGCGGCCGAAAAGATAGAGGATATAGATGAAATTTACAGTTGTCCGATATGTGGCAGGATGGCTGTAATTTACAGAGGTGAAATAGATAGTATAAAAAAGGAACTGGAATCTTAAATGACAGAAGAAAATTATGGTTATTTAAAGATATACTTTGATGGAGGTTCAAGAGGCAACCCCGGTCCTTCAGCAGTTGGTGCTGTAGTGTATGATGATAAAGATAAGAAACTTGAAGAGCTTAGCGCCCATATCGGTGAGTATACCAATAATGTGGCAGAGTACATGGCTCTGGATAAAGTCCTTGATCTGGTAGAAAAATATCACTGCAGGAAAATAATACTTTTTACTGACAGTAAGCTTCTAAATAACCAGATCAAAAAAGTCTGGAAGATAAAAAACACTGCTATTTTAAAAATATACCTGAAGGTATCTGAAAAACTCAGCAAGTACGATATTGTAGATCTCCGGCTTATCTCAAGGAAACATAATATAGAAGCTGACAGGCTTGTAAATCAGGCGCTGGATAAAAGAGAATTAACCTATGAGGGAGAATCAAAGATAAGCTTTGGGAATATAGATGAGTGACAACATAGATAAATAAGACTATATTGATTTTTCGCTGAATATCTGTAATATATAACCGGAGTTAGCCGAGTAGTCGCGCAAGCTTTGCTTGTGAGGAAAGTCCGAGCTCCACAGGGCAGGATGCTGGGTAATACCCAGCGGGACTGGTGTAAAAGCTAATCCCAGCGCTAGTGCAACAGAAAATATACCGCCAGGATTTTATATATCCTGGTAAGGGTGAAATGGTGAGGTAAGAGCTCACCAGCAGTCTGGTGACAGGCTGGCTTGGTAAACCGCATCCGGAGAAAGGCCAAATAGGGAAGTATAAGGTAGCCCGCCTTCTTCCGGGTTAGGCCGCTAGAGGTAAATAGTAATATTTATCCCAGATGGATGACTACTGGTGCTTATGATTAAGCTCATAGGCATTACAGAACTCGGCTTACAGGCTAACTCCAATAATTTTTTGTCTTATAAGCCAGCTAGATAGGGTATATCTCTCAAAAGATTCTTACAGTTTTTACACTGCACAGGCTTAATTGTACAAAATTAATTGTATATAGGGGACCAGCGATTTTTCAATTCATTTTTCTATTTAGTACAAGAATTATTAAGCTCTATTTCTGCTTGGTTGTTTGTACTGACTCCCGTATAAATAGCAAACTTCAATCTGATTCGTATCCTGTAGCATCTTTTAGTAGAATAACCTTGGGCTACTTAGTATCTTGGAGCCCTGTTTTAGGACTTTTCTAAGGGATTTTTCAGAACTTTAACTTACTTATTACATTCTTTTGTCCGTAAATTTCCGCTGTATTGTGAGGTTGCCTCCTGCTCTAAGGGCAATTATAAATATATCAAAAAGGTAAACACCCACATCAAGAAAAATTCTTTCCTTCGCTTATACTTTGTTCAGTAATCTAAAATCAATATTTAACCCACCATTTGTATAATAGCCTTTGTGAATTGTGCTACAAAACTGACAAGTATAATAAGGTCCATTAGGATCTACTGTATTTAAATATTTCTTATATTTAAAAGGGTAATTAGTAGTAAATAATCCTTTAGCCTTTACCGAAAATTTAAACATCTCATTATCACATTTCTCACAGATATAACTAACGCCATCTTTTTTTCTATCTTTTTTGCCAACTAAATTATGCAGCAGGTCCTAAAACAAAATCTCTTGGCATATGCCTTTGATAATAAAGATAAACATTATAATACATATAAGAAATATAGTTTAAATAGACAGATGGTGCCCCTACTTTTAGCCCTGTATTATATTCCTGAGCAAAAGCCCATTGCTCTGTAATATATTTATTATATTTGCTCCGATAATCCCAATAGGTAGTATGGTTAAACTCATGAGAAAGTGTGCAAGCAATTTCCATTTCAAACGGCATTTCATTAAATTCTCGCTTTGATAAATCCATGTATATCACAGAGCCATATGCAGCACCAAGAGCATTTAACAAAGGCCTTTCTTCAATTCTATTGACTGAAGCGTATTGATTATAAACTTCAGGATCTTTTTGAGCTAATATATTTAAAGCCTGAGCAATAAGATTATAATAAGCTTCACTCCCCACAATCTTGGGATCCTTGCCCTGCGTGGTAGCTGCAGTTCCAGTATTTTCAACTGTTACAGTGCCGGCTTGTATGCCATACTTAGCACAAATATTTGCAAATTCTGTTGAATTGACAAAGTTTGAAAATACAAATTCTCTTGAAGAGCCGCCATTTAATAAGCCCATCCAGTTATTATAACCACCAGTGTCAGCTGGTCTGTCAAAAAAGGCTCTATACATTATTGTTAAGAACTGGTCGTTATTTAAATTTCTATTTTTTAATTCTTCGCTAAATACAAATCCATATGCTGCCTGTCCGCCTGTTACTTTCCCGGATATCAAATTATTAACCCAATTATCAAATCCTGCAGGATCAGGGCTTCTGTCCAGGCAGGTTTGATAAAGCCTTGTTACAAAACTGGATACATCAGATGTTTGATCAGCAAAAACAATTGATGGAAAAGTAAAAGTCAGTATAAAGGCCAGAAGAAAAACTGTAACAAAAATCCTAATTTTATTATTTTTAAACATCTACTTCTCCCTACATTTATAATAAAATGAATTCTCGCAAATTGTTTTTAACTTAGATAACATAGGTTCAAATTTTTGAGTTTAAATCAATAAACTCTAACTTAATATACTGCATTTAGTCTAATATATTAATTATTTTTTATCAAACTGTATTATCATTAAAAGTTTTTTGATACCCTACCCTAATTCGCGAAATATTTATCGTGCCTACCCCGTCGGTTTTGGGTTAAAAGTTTGTAGAGATTTAATGCCCCCTGGCTACATTCGAGGTTTGCTCTTAACCTTTTTAGCTCTATACAGCTAATAAAAACTTTATCTCTTTTTTATTGAATATTGCGCATATTAGAATATAATTATTTTTCATATAGATATATTAGAAATAGACAAATAACATTTGTGGTCTATATAAGCTTATATAAAAATAAAATAGAAAAAAGAAGTGTGATTATGAAAGGCAAAATAAAATATTTTTTTGTTTTGGCTTTGGCTGTATTTGTTTTTGTATCAATTCTTCCAGTTTTTAATGTATCAAAACCATTATTTGCAGATTCCACTTCAGATGTAAATGCCTTTGTAACAAGATTTTATCAGCAGTGCCTTGACAGGCAGCCTGATGCAGGCGGTCTTGCTGGCTGGGTAAATGCATTGCTAAATCACTCCATTTCAGGAGCAACGGTTGCCAATGGTTTCATCAACAGTATAGAATTTGTAAATAAAAATCTCTCAAATGATGCTTACCTCCAGGTTATGTATAGGGCATTTTTTGATAGAGGGCCGGATCCGCAGGGATACAGCGACTGGATGGGGCAGCTAAATGCCGGAAATTCAAGGCAGTATGTCCTTGCCGGTTTTGTTAATTCAACAGAGTTCAGGAATTTCTGTGCAAAATTTGGAATTGACAGCGGCTCGCTTAACTGTGGTTCAGGAGCCAATGTTAGCAGCTCAACTGCTGCAAGCACCGGCGGGGTGGTTCCGATTTTTGCTTTCCATAGCGTTATGCCTGGTTCAGGTTATGAATATGAAATTTCGACAGGGCTGTTAAACGAATTATGCTCCCTTTTAAAGCAAAGAGGCTATCAGACAATATCATTCCAGGATTTATTTGCTGCAGTAAATGGCGGTAAAACACTTCCTCTGAAACCGGTAATTCTGACAACTGATGACGGATACCAAAGCGTATACCAGTATGCCTTTCCTATAGTTCAAAGTTATGGTTTCAGAATGACTTTATTTATAACCACAGGTTTAATAGGTTCATCTGATGGAGACAGGAGAACCAATTTATTTGATGCAGGCAGCTACCCAACCCGTGCAATGCTGATATGGCCTGAAGTTGCTGCCATGGCAGCAGCCGGCTTCGAAATTCAAAGCCATGGAACAGATCATAGCAGACTGGGAAGCATGAGCTATGATCAGGTTTTAGCGCAGCTCCAGGCTTCCAAGGCGGCAATACAAGGTTCAGTTGGCGGAGTTTGTAATGTTGTAGCGTGGCCGTTTAATTCATTTTCTGCAGCAAGCGTTAGCGCGCTAACTGCAGCTGGTTACGGAGCTGGAGTTGCTTATTCTGACGGTGCATTAAATACCAGAGCTATAAACTGGGGAGCAATCCAAAGAATTCCAGTTCAGGCAAGCACTTCAACTGATTTGCTTGCAAGTTATTTGCCATAAAGTCAATAATTTAAGAAAAAGCAAATAAAAATACTAGGCAGTTTGATGCAATAGATTTTATTGCAAGTCTTGCAAGCCATATTCCCAATAATATTGAAAAAATTTCCTTGTTCCTTCTTCCCCTGTAAGATATCTTCTGCAGCATTTTTTCAACCTGTCTCTTAAATATTTCATCATTTTCCTTAGCCCAGTGCACTCTCTTTTTCTTTCTGTAGATGATACCTGCTAAGCCGGCCATAATTAACCACTTCCTTTTTTATCT
>VGAU01000101.1 GCA_016870675.1 Actinomycetota bacterium
AATTAAATTCTAATTTTGAAAAGGAAAAATTTCTTGAAGGAGTCAAGCGGGCAAAGAAGTATATCACTGAAGGGGAGGCATTTCAGGTAGTACTTTCTCAACGGTTTTATACCGATGAGTTTTCCGATTCCTTCAGTATCTACCGTGGACTTAGAACTATAAATCCGTCTCCCTATATGTATTATTTTAATTTTGGTGAATTTAAAATCATTGGCGCTTCCCCGGAACCTCTTATTAAAATTAACGGTAGAAAAATTTTGACCTATCCTATTGCTGGTACCAGAATAAGAGGCCGGACCCTAAAAGAGGACAGAGTTCTAATAAGTGATTTACTGAGTGATAAAAAGGAAAAAGCTGAACATAATATGCTTGTTGATCTGTCCAGAAATGATCTGGGTAGAGTATGCCAGTATAACAGTGTGAAGGTTAAAAAATATATGAGTGTGGAAAAGTATTCACATGTAATTCATCTTGTGTCCAGAGTTGAAGGGATTCTGGATAAGAATAATTCAATATACGATGCAATGAAAAGTGTTTTTCCAGCAGGCACATTATCGGGGGCCCCAAAAATAAGGGCAATGCAGATTATAAGTGAACTGGAGCCTGATAGCCGGGGACCATACGGAGGATCTGTAGGATATTTTGGCTATGATGGCAATCTTGATAGCTGTATCATTATCAGGACAGCTATTATTAAAAATGGCATAGCTTACATCCAGGCAGGCGCTGGAATAGTGTATGACTCTGAACCTGAAAATGAATATAATGAAACAATAAATAAAGCAGCTGCTCTTTTTAAGGCTATTAAATTATTTAAGTAAGTTGAATACAGGAGATTAAAAAATGAAAACTTTTTTAGACGCAGTTTTAAATGGAAGGAATCTCAGTCAAGATGAAGCGTACAAAGCAATGGAATTTATAATGGAAGGGAACGCAAATGACTGTCAGATTGCGGCTTTCCTTACTGCATTGAAAATAAAAGGAGAAACAACTGATGAAATAAGCGGCTTTTCCAGAGCTATGCTGGATAAGGCTGTAAAAGTAAAAAGCAGGCATAAAAACATTGTTGATACCTGTGGAACTGGTGGTGATGGTCTTGGTACTTTCAATATTTCCACTACTGCCGCATTTATAGCTGCAGGCGCAGGAGTACCGGTTGCAAAACACGGCAATAGAAATGTATCCAGTAGAAGTGGAAGCGCTGATGTCTTAGAAGAATTGGGGGTAAATATAAATCTTGAATGCAGTGAGGTTTCAGATTGTCTGGATAGTATAGGTATAGGCTTTATTTTTGCCCCTAAAGCGCATACAGCTATGAAATATGTAGCAAAAGCAAGGAAGGATATGGGTATAAGAACTGTTTTTAATATTTTGGGCCCTCTTACCAATCCGGCGCGGCCAAATGGCTGTGTCCTGGGTGTATTTGATAATAATTTAATATATATGATGATAAATACCTTGAAAAATTTAGGTGTAGAGAGGGCATTTGTAGTCAATAGCGAGGAAGGGCTTGATGAACTTTCTGTTTCGGGTAAAAACTCGGTTGCTGAACTAAGAGATGGCAGGGTCAGCAAATATGTTTTAGACCCGCAAAAACTGGGTTTTAAAAAGTCAAATATTTCAGAGCTGATAGGTGGAGACGCAAAGGAGAATGCGAGAATTTTAACCAGCATCCTTACCGGAGAGGAAAAGGGCGCAAGAAGAGATTCTGCTGTTATTAATGCCGCTGCAGCTATAGTTTCAGGTAAAAAAACTGACTCCATATCTGAGGCTGTAGATTTAGCTAACTGTTCTGTTGAAAGCGGAAAAGCATATGAGAAATTAACTAAAATGATCGAATTTACAAATAGAAAAACTAATTAAAACCCGGTCAGTATGTTTTAAAAGAGGATAAATTTGGAGTACCTAAAAAAAATTTTAGTTGTAAAAAAAGAAGAAATAAGAAAAATAAGAAGAAGTTCAGAATGGATAAAACGTGCTGTAAAAAATACAGAAAAAGAAAGGGGGAGTTTTTTAAGGAATATTAAAAGAGATAAAGTAAATGTGATTGCAGAGATTAAGAAAGCCTCTCCTTCAAAAGGAATTATCAATGACCGGCTTGATATTGAGGAGACGGTACTGCTTTATGATAAGTTTAAAAGCTTTATATGCGGGATATCAGTTCTTACTGAACCATTATATTTTAAGGGTGATCCTGAGAATATAAGGTTAGTCAAAAAAAAATCAAAATTACCGGTACTAAGAAAGGATTTTATCTTCAGTGAGGTTCAGATTTATGAGAGCGCAGCTCTCGGGGCAGATTGTATCCTGCTTATTAGTTCGCTTCTTGGAGAGGGAAAATTAAGAAAGCTTTATAATTTTGCTATAAATCTAGGATTAGATGTGCTGGTCGAAGTACATAATGTAAAAGAACTGGATAAGGTACTGGATATCGGCGCGCAATTTATAGGTATAAATAACCGTAATTTAAAGGATATGAGTATTGATAGAAAAATAGTTTATAATATTTTAGATTACAGCAAGAATAAAGATTTGTCTGATAAAATTTTAGTCTGTGAGAGCGGAGTAGAAAATGTCGAGTATATTAAAAGCCTGTTTTCAAGCGGAATAAATACTTTTCTGATTGGTGAGTATTTTATGGTGAGTAAGAATTTAGAAAAAACTTTAAGCAGTATGGAACTTGAACTAAAAAGGGAGAAACTATTATAGAAAAAAAGTTTGCCGAAAAGATTAAAGTATTTATCTATATAGTTTTTTACTGATAATATAGAGTAAGATATTGTTAAATATATAGTGTGTTAAAATTTGCAAGAGTATAAGGAATAAGGAAGTGCAAGAATAAAAAAATAAATATATAAGGTAGTTAGAGCATGATCTGGGTAAAAATATGTGGAATTACGAATATAGAGGATGCAAAAAGTATATCCGAATTGGGGGTGGATGCGATGGGGTTTGTCCTGTCTGCCGATAGTCCCAGAAGAGTAGAAATCATAACTGCATATAGAATAATTGAAGCACTGCGGATCGGGGAAAATAAAATTTCAATGGTAGGGGTATTCGTAAACGAAGAAATTAGAAGAGTTCTTAATGACTATAGAAGTCTAAGGTTAGATTATATACAGCTTTCAGGTGATGAAGATAGGGATTATTTAAAAGATTTAAAAGAAAAAGCTAGGGATATAAAAATTATAAAGTCAATAAGAATTAAGAATAAAAGTGAATCTTGCAGGGCTAAAATAAATAAAAAGGTGGACAAGTTAAAAGAATATGCAGATTTTATTCTGATGGATAGCTACAGGAAAGGCTTTTACGGAGGAACAGGAGTGTCTTTTAACTGGGATATTATAAAAGATTATGACCGGGAAATTCCTGTTATACTATCCGGCGGGCTTGATGCGGAAAACGTGAGGCAGGCGGTAGATATTGTAAAACCGTTTGGTGTGGATGCATCATCTAAATTAGAAATCTATCCTGGTAAAAAGGATATAGATAAAGTTACTAAATTTATAAATGTTTTAAAATAGGTTATAGAAGGCTTTTAGGGCAAATGAAAAAAGATGAAAAAAAATTAAAAAAGGCAAATAGCAGTTTCCGGGGGAAAGAATACCGGAGTTATGGAAGAAATGGGTATTTTGGGGAATTTGGAGGTATATATGTTCCGGAGATACTGGTCAGCGCTTTGAAGGAGCTGGAAAAAAATTATTTTAAGTATAAAAAGGATAAAAAGTTTAAAGAAGAACTCTCATTTTATTTAAAAAACTATGTGGGAAGACCCACACCCCTTTATTATGCAGAAAGACTTTCTAACAGGCTGGGCGGAGCCAGAATATATTTAAAAAGAGAAGACCTCTGCCACCTTGGAGCTCATAAAATTAATAATACTGTTGGTCAGGTACTTCTTGCCAGAAAAATGGGGAAAAAATTTATAATTGCAGAGACTGGCGCAGGCCAGCATGGTGTGGCAACTGCTGCTGCAGCCGCACTATTCAATATGAGCTGCAAGGTTTTTATGGGAAGCAAGGATATTAAAAGACAGTCTTCCAATGTAATTAAAATGAAACTAATGGGTGCAGAAGTAATAGAAGTTTCTTCAGGGAGCAAGACATTAAAGGATGCAGTAAATGAGGCTCTCCGCTACTGGGTGTCAAGAGTGGATGATACTTATTATGTCCTGGGTTCAGTAGTAGGTCCCCATCCTTACCCCACTATGGTCAGGGATTTCCAGGTAATCATAGGAAAAGAAACTAAAAAGCAGATAATGGATATAGAGGGAAGGCTTCCTGATTATATTATAGCCTGTGTTGGCGGCGGGAGTAATTCCATAGGAGTATTTTACCCTTTTTTAAAGAATGCGGATTCTGTCAAACTTATAGGAGTGGAAGCAGGAGGTAAGGGTATTAAAAGCAAGAAGCATGGGGCAACTTTAGGCTATGGAGATAAAGGAATATTTCACGGTGCTTTCAGTTATGTGCTGCAGGATGATTACGGACAGATAGAAGAGGCATATTCCATATCGGCTGGCCTTGACTATCCCGGAGTTGGTCCAGAGCACGCATACCTGAAAGAAAAAGGAATAGTAAAATATGAGTATATCCTGGACAGTGAAGCTCTGGAAGCATTTAAAACGTTATCAGTATGTGAAGGAATAATTCCAGCTTATGAAAGTTCCCATGCTCTTGCTTATGTGGCAAAGCTGGCCCCGTCACTTGATAAAGATAAAGTTATTATCGTTAATCTATCCGGCCGGGGAGATAAAGATATTGAAAACAAATAATAAACTCTAATGAAACCAGACAAAGTAATGCCCAGAGTATTTTAGGGGTATTTTGGGAGTATAGTATATTATGTATAAAGGTAAAAGCAGTGCAATAGAAAGAGTCTTTGATAATTTAAGAAAAAATAATCAAAAGGCTTTCATTCCATTTATAACCTGTGGTTTTCCCACCCTTGGTGGTTTTTTTAGTTTATTTGAAGCCCTGGATAAAAATGGAGCAGATATAATCGAGATAGGTATTCCATTTTCTGATCCGCTGGCCGATGGTCCAGTTATCCAGACTACTTCAAAGATTGCCTTAGAAAACGGGATAAACACAGATATTGTCTTTAATTCAATAATCAAAATAAGAAAAAGTAGTGATACGCCTATAGCCATTATGACTTATTTTAATACCATTTACCATTACGGGACCGGGAGGTTTTTAAAAAAAGCTAAAAGAGCAGGAGTAAATGGACTTATAATTCCCGACTTACCGCTGGAAGAATTTACCTCCTACAGGAGCTATTTTAACAGAGTAAATATTGATAATATTATGTTTGCTTCCCTGACTTCCAGTAAAGAAAGATTATCCGCTATTGCCAGGGAAGGAAAGGGTTTTATATACTGTGTTTCGGTAAAAGGGGTTACCGGGATTAGAAATAGTATAAGCCCGGAAGTTATAGATTTTTTAAAGAACCTAAAAGAAATAACCAACTTACCTCTGGCATTAGGCTTTGGTCTCTCAAACAGGGAACAAATTAATCAGATTAAAGGCTATTGTGATGGAGTTATTATAGGCAGTAAAATTTTGTCTCTAATTCTTGAGGCAGATAGCTTTAGTAAGGGTATTAAGGAAGTAGAAAATTTTACTTCAAACGTGAGTAACTTATTGAAATCATAATATTCGTTCATAAGACATATTTATATAATTATTCTTGTTTTTAATATTTAGTTTTGTTAATATAAATTGTATTACACTGTAATAAAGAGGTGAATAATTTGAACAGAAAAACTAAAGTTATAAGTATTTCTCTCCCGGAAGAAATGGCTGATCAATTAGAAAATATGTCAAAAATAAGAGGTCGTACAAAAACGGATCTAATAAAAGAGATGTTTAAAAGCTATAAAGAAGTAATTGCAGAAAAAGAATGGTCCGAGTTATTTAAATTTGGTAGAGAAACTGCTAAAAATTTTAGAATAAAAGATGAAGAAGAGCTGTATAAATTTCTTAAAAAGTAGAAAGAAATCTTTTTATGTTGTTAAGAGTAGTTCTTAATTCAAATGTCTATATCTCTGCTCTTTTATTTGCTGGAATTCCTTATAAAATTTTAAATCTTGCAATTAAAGGAAAGATTAAGCTTATTATTTCAAGAGAAATAATCGAAGAAACGGTTAAAGTACTTAGGAATAAATTTTACTGGCCTGAACATAATATAGATAAATTTATCAGAAGAATTTCTCATATTTGTGAGATTGTTAAAATCAGCCAAAAAATAGATATTATAAAAGATAATGTCAATGATAATAATGTTTTGGAATGTGCAGTTAATGGAAAAGCGAATTTAATTATTTCCGGTGATAAACATTTGCTTAGCTTAAAAATATTTGAGGGCATACCTATAAGAAATCCAAAATATTTCACCTATTTGATTAAAGAAATGTAAGATTTAATAAGACATTATATTTAAAAAACTGAAAAAAGATTATGAATCTTTGAAGGAATGAGTATGGATAAATCTAAAATAAATTCTAAAATAAGGTTTCCTCACAGCTTCACCTATATGCTATGAGGCTGTCATTTAGAACTTCGATCCCCCTGGCAAATTTTATCTGCGCCTGCCTTACGATTATCTTAGTTAAGGTCTTT
>VGAU01000102.1 GCA_016870675.1 Actinomycetota bacterium
GCCTGTAGAGATACCTCTGGCGGCGGAATCCCGATAAAACGGGAGTCTACGAGCCATGTGTCGTTGAAGCAGGAAGCAGACGCCAAGGTTTCCTCGGGAATATTTGGGTAAGTTCTGTGGAACGGTTCAATACTTCATGATTTTTATAATGCCTGTGAAAGAATTTTTGAATTAATTACTCACAGAATAAACGGAGGAATAGCTGTGAGACAGCAGTGGCACAAAAAATTATTGTATCAAATGACAATGAATATTGAAGGTGTAAGGCTACCTGTGATTTCAAAAAAATTAGCAGCGGAACTGGATGAGTATCTGGCATTCCGTCATCTTTTTAGAAACATCTATGGTTTTGAATTAGAAAGCAAGAGACTGGATAAGCTTATAGAAAAATTCCCTGAGACTGTAGAACTATTATTTAAAGAAATAAATAATTTTTTAAAGAAACTATAAATTCCTACAATCAAAAACATCACAAACTATAAGTAAATGACAAAATGTACCCGCTGTAAAAATACAGAGATAATTAAAAAGGGAAAGAGAAAAACCAAACTCGGCTCAAGGCAGCTCTATTACTGTAAAAGCTGCAGGAAGGGGTTTGCTGATAGCAAACTACAGTACAAAACATATGGTCCAAAAGTAATAGTAAGTGCTCTAATCTATTATAATCTGGGCAGTACATTGGAGGAATCAGCAAAACTTACTAATAAGAGATTTAAGGTAAAAATCTCCAAGAGCTCTGTAAGCCAATGGTTAAAAGAATTTAGCAGTATCTGTACTTATTGTAAGTTAAGAGAAAAAGTATCAAAAAACTATGGCAAGAAAATTCTAGTAAGTAAAACTTTTACTCACAGCGGCCTTGCATATAACTTTAAATATCACAGGCCTAAATTAGAAATACTTTGTAGTAGCGATGGATTGCAAACTCTGAAAGAGTATATAGAGAATTTTTCCAGAAAAGGTTGTCCTGAATTCTTTAATGACATTAAGAATCGTTGTTCCCAAACGAAAATAAAAGTCAAAATTAAAACAGAAAGTAGATACAATAATGCATGTAAACTATCTGACCTTGCTTTAAAATCTTGCTCTTTAAATTCCAAGAGATATCTTACGGTTGAAAATTTTATGCTTGCAAACGACTCTTCTACTATTTCTATTGAAGTGCCTGTATGGTTCTGGGAGAAAAACTTAAATATCGGAATGAATGGACATACTGATATCCTGCAAATAAGGCAGGGTAAAATCTTTGTTTTAGACTTTAAGCCAGAAGCAACAAGGGAAAATGAATTAAAAGTTTCTTCACAGCTCTACTTATACGCTTTGGGGTTGTTATTTAGGACTTAGATCCCTCTGGCAAATTTTATATGTGCCTGGTTTGATAATAAGACCTATTATGAATTTAATCCTGTAGAAGCGAAAGTTTCCTTTAAATAAGCACCGGATTTTGTCTCCAAACCAGGTAATGGATTCTGGAAGAGATAATACTTTAATTGGTAAAATCTAAAGACAAAAAATCACTGTAAAAAGCAATGGATTTTGGAGGTATTATTTTATTTAGATTATAGGAGCAGAGCCGCTTTGGGTACTATATACCCTGTTTTAGTAAAGGGTGCAAGCTGTAGCTTGATTTTTGAATCGGTATAAGGATTTGGCACTTCCGGAAAACTCCGAAGCAACTCATCACATTGGGGCAAGGTGCATGGTGTTTAGAACTTTGGGAGGTTGACTAGGCACCAGCGGACAAGCCGGGTGGTTGAAAGCCTATGATTCCATTTTGTAAATGACCAAAGCATAAAAACTCCTTTCTATCTTACTTACTATATTTTTTATAGCACTCGTTTACTTTGTCTTGATATATTTTCCATAGTAACTCTATATCTTCTCTTCTCACACCTTCTATCTTAAACATTTACTCAAAAGCACCTTTTCGCCAGTTTTCTACTTCTTCTAAACACTTCTCTAAATTTTCTTTTCTAAGTGTTTCTTCCTTTACTTTCCTTTCTATTTCTTCTTCTTCTAATTCAAGTCTTCGTTCTTGTAGTCTTACTTCTGCCCTTTCAATTTGAGTTCTAAAGAATACAAAGTAATAAAGCAGTGAACCAGCAATAACAACTATGGCTACGATTGCTATAACCATTAAGGTTTTTTTAGCCTATCCACCCAAATCACCTTCTCAATTATTTTTTAAAGTTTTTCAAAAGCCTTAGGCTTAATAAAAATTTCAGCGAAATTTATTTATTTATCCTATGCGGAAAATTTTAACACCAAAAAGCGATTTATAAAAACCCTTTAAAAGATTTCATTCCGTTTTCTACATCTATGTTAAAGAAAGAAGAGCATTATTGTTTACTGGCAATATTATCGCTACAATTTGCTACAATTATTTGATAATTTATAATAACCCTGCTATAATTTTATTAATTAAAATTTTAGCAGGGTTATTTCTAATGTATGTAACAAGAAAATTAGAGAAAAAAATAAACAAATTTCTAAAAGTCCCTGAAATACTGGCAGTTATTGGTCCCAGACAATGCGGTAAAACAACTCTTGTGAAAAAATTTTATAATGATCTGAAACCACACTCAATATATTTAGATTTTGAGGATAGGCAAGTCCTTGAAATATTTGAGACTGATATAAAAACGTTTGAGGAATTATATATAAAACCATATAAATATATTTTTATAGATGAATTTCAATATGCGAAAGAAGGAGGAAAAAATTTAAAATATTTATATGACTTTAATCCAGGAAAAAAAATAATAATTACTGGTTCTTCTACTATAGATATAAGCGTTAAAGCAATCAAATTCCTTACTGGAAGAGTTTTTATTCTTAATTTATTTCAATTTGACTTTGAAGAATTTTTATCTTACCGGGATAAGAATTTGTATAATCTTTTAAAAAAATTCAAAGATGAATTGAAAATAGAAAAAGAAAAAATATTATTACCAGAGATGAGTTCTTCAGTGTTGGGTATTTTTTATAAGTTATATGAGGAATTTGGCTTATACGGAGGTTACCCAAGAGTAGTTACCGCTGAAAGTAAGACAGAAAAAATTGAAGTTCTAAAGAACATCTATAATATATTTTTTTTAAGGGAGGTAAAAGAAATTTTAAATTTAGCTGATGATTATAAATTAGTTAAATTATTAAAGGTTCTAGCCATCCAGGCAGGGTCATTAATTAGTTATGATGATATTGGTAGTATATCAGGATTTAACTATATTCAATTAAAAAGGAATATAAATTTACTGGAAAAAACTTTTATTATTAAACAAATTCAACCTTATTTTACTAATAAATCCGTTGAAATAGTTAAAAATCCTAAAATATATTTTATTGACTGTGGTCTTAGAAATGTAATCTTACAGAATTTCAATAAAATAAACAGTAGAACAGATCAGGGTGCAACAAATGAAAATATTGTTTTTAGTGAATTACACAAAGAAGATTTGCAAATAAATTTTTGGAGAACAAAATCACAGGCAGAAGTAGATTTTATTATCGAGAAAACTGGGAAAATAATTCCTATTAAGATAAAAAGTAATTTGAAAAAATTTGTAGCTGGCAAGCCTATGTATAGTTTTATGAATAAATATAATGTTAAGTCTGGACTTATATTATCTGATAAATTGATAGGCAAAAAAACATCAAAGGATAAAAATATCATTTTTATTCCCTCCTGGTTTAGTTTCCTTGAGCTTATTTAAAATACAACTTTAAAGAGGAGAGGATATATTTGGAATATATACAGTTTCTAATTATAGGAATTATTGGAGGAATCATTGCTTGACTGGGTAAATTCTTCCTGTAATATTTAAGTAACATATCCAAATGATAGATTTTTTAAAATAATTCAAGCGGAGACAGTTTATGAAGGGTAAAATGAAGGTACAGTTATTTTACGGACCGGGAGATGTAAGGTATGAGGACATAGATATACCGGAAATAGGAAATGATGAAGCACTTGTTAAGATAAAAAGTGCCCTTACCTGTGGTTCAGACCTGAAGACATACAGAAGAGGTCATCCCACTATGATAAAAAAGGCTTCAGTTTTTGGCCATGAGTGGGCTGGCGATATTGTAGAAATAGGCAGTGAAGTGGATAATTTCAAAGCAGGCGAGAGAATAGTAGCAGTAAACAGTGTTCCCTGTTATAAGTGTTATTACTGCAAACTTGAAAGATACTCTCTTTGCGAGAATCTGATATACAATAATGGCGCCTATGCAGAGTATATAAAGATACCAGGAAATATATTGAAAAAAAATACATATAGAATACCAGATAAAATAGATTATAGGGAAGCTGCGCTTTTGGAACCGCTTGCCTGTGTGGTACATGGCATAGAAGAGTCCAATATTAAAACTGATGATATGGTGGTGATTAACGGCGCAGGACCTATTGGACTTATGTTTATTGCCCTGGCCAAGCTAAAAGGCGCACTTGTGATATCAGTGGATTTATCAGATGAAAGGTTAGGGTATGCCAGGGAATTTGGGGCGGATTATATTATTAATGGCTCCAAAGTAGATGATCAGGTACAAGCAGTAAAAGATCTGACTGAAGGGAAAAGGGGAGTAGATGTAGCAGTTGACGCTACAGGAATTCCCGGAGTATGGGAGATGACAATACTTATGGGAAGAAAAGGAGCGGTTATAAATCTATTTGGTGGATGCAAGCCTGACACTTCTATAAATATAGATACCGGACTGCTGCACTACTCAGAACTTACTATAAAAGGAGTATACCATCATACTCCTTACTATGTAAAAAAAGCATTTGATCTAATAACCTCGGGACAGATTGATACTGTTAAATTTATAACTGCTGATATGCCCCTTGAAAAACTGGTAAATGCGCTGGAGCTCATGGGTCAGCAGAAGGGTATAAAATATAATATTACAACATAATCATTATGAAAGCTTTGCTTTGCTATAATCAAAATGAATTTAAGCTGGAAGAAATAGACAGGCCAGGGATACTAAAGGATGAGATGTTAATAGAAATGATATATACCGGCTTATGCGGCTCTGATATTGTAAAGATATTTGATCCGGCAGTAAAAAAGCCGGCTGTCTTTGGGCATGAAGTAGTAGGAAGAGTAGTAGAAGCTGGAAAGAATGTAACAGGATTCAAATCAGGCGATGTAGTGGTGGCTGCTCACCACATACCCTGTTACCGGTGCCATTATTGCTTACACGGCAGCCATTCAATGTGCAGGCACTTTAAAGAAACCAATATATATCCAGGTTCATTCTGCCAGTATATAAGACTGTCAAAAGAACATATCATGCATACCACTTTTAAAGTTTCTCCGGACTTTAACCTTCTGGAAGCATTATTTATTGAACCCCTGGCCTGCTGTATAAGGGCTGTGGATAGAGTTACCTTCCGGAAAGATGATGTATTCTCTGTAGTGGGGACCGGGATTATTGGAATGCTTTTTATCCAGATAATAAAACTATCAGGTGGAAGGGTGGTGGCTATTGACCTGGATAACAACCGGTTATCCATGGCCAGATTTCTGGGAGCAGAATATACCATAAATCCGTCAAACCAGAATGTTGTCCGGGAAATTAAAGATATTACAGATATTGGTGTTGATATTGCTATACTTACCGTAACAAATAAATATACGCTGGGTGAAGCTCTTAGATACCTTAGAGATGGAGGAACAGTTAATATTTTTGGAGCATCAGGGAAAGAAAGTAAGTTCGAAGTTGATTTTGAAAGAGTATTTAAAAGAGAAATGTCCATAATGAGCTCTTATTCTGCTACTCCTGAGGCGTTAAAGCGTGCTTATGATATCATAATCGGTAAAAAAATAAATTTATCTCCCCTGATATCAGAAGTAATGCCGCTTTCAGATTTTAAAAAAGGCCTGGATCTGATGCTGCAAAGAAAAATATATAAGGCAGTCTTTGAACTGTAGTAGAATATAGCTTTGGTATAATATTTAGGATAGATATGTTCCTAGATGAGGCAAAAATTAATATAAAATCAGGAAACGGTGGGAATGGTATAGTTACCTTTTTTAACTTAAAAGGTGGGCGCAGGAAAATTCCCAGCGGTGGGAATGGCGGAAAGGGTGGAGATGTAATAATAGAAGCCACCCGGGATTTAAGCACTTTGTATGTATTTAAAAAGAAGATACATTTCAAAGCTGAAAGTGGTAAGAATGGAGAGCCCAATAATAGAAATGGTAAAGACGGAAAGGATTTGATTATAAAAGTTCCTGTAGGAACCATAATTAAGGATGTCAAGGAAAATATAATTGTTGATCTGGGAAGTCCCGGCGATGAAATTGTTATAGCTGAAGGTGGTATCGGCGGTAAGGGAAATTCAAGTTTCGTATCTTCAAATAGAAGGTTCCCTGCATTTGCGGAAATAGGTGAAATAATGGAAGATTTCTGGATTAATCTGGAGCTCAGGCTCGTGGCGGATGTAGCACTGGTTGGATTTCCAAATTCCGGTAAATCTACCATAATCAGCCGCATATCAGCAGCAAGACCAAAAATAGCAGATTATCCTTTCACCACTTTAACTCCTAATCTGGGTGTGGTGACTGTAGATGATGAAAACTTTGTGGTTACTGATGTCCCGGGTTTAATAAAGG
>VGAU01000103.1 GCA_016870675.1 Actinomycetota bacterium
AGGTCCATCCATGAATATTTTAATAAAATTAATGTCAGTAGTAAGTCTGGTTTTAGCACCCTTATTAAAAAATGCTACTTCATTACTTGATTTACTAAAATTTTAATTAATCTCAAATTATATATTAAATTTAACCAGGCAGCCTGAAAGAAAACTAAAAAATATGGATGGAATAAAATCAATCAATAAGTTTAGTTGTTTATTGAAAGTTTGGCTTTATTATTATAAAATCAGCCACAGTTAAATAGACATTACCAAAAATGAGAATAAAAAATGCACAGGTGTAGAAAATGCATCTGTGCATTTTTATTTTTATCTCTTTGTCATAGTTTCCAATAAATTTACGGTAAGATTTAAAATTATTTATATTTGTGGTATTTTATTACTGTGAAAAATAATATTAATACAATAATAAAAAGATTACTTGATAGTTTTCAAGAAGGAAGAATAAAAAAAGAAGACGTTATCTCAAAAATTAAAGAAATTTACTTTGAGGATATTGGTTTTGCAAAAATAGATCACCACCGCCTGCTGAGAAGGGATTTCCCGGAGGTAATATACGGGGCTAATAAGACCCCGGAGCAAATCCTGGAGATAGCAAAAAAGATATTAAACTATTCATCTGTACTCCTTGTTACCAGAACCACAATCGAAGTTTTTAGATTATTAAAAAAGGAAATTAAAAATATTAAATTTAATTCCAGGTCAAATATTATTTATACACCGCTTGATATTCCGGATGATAACCTGAGTGAAGGAATTACTGTAATATGTGCAGGAACTTCGGATATAAATGTGGCGGAAGAAGCGGCGATAACCAGTTATCTTATGAAGAATAAAGTTAAAAAGATTTATGATGTCGGAGTTGCAGGTATTCACAGACTGGTAAGTTTTAAGGATGAACTAAACCGGTCAAATGTGATTGTAGCAGTTGCCGGGATGGAAGGGGCACTTCCGGGGGTGGTAAGTTCAATGGTAGATTGTCCGGTAATTGGAGTTCCTACAAGTGTGGGGTATGGGACAAGTTTTAAAGGGATATCACCGCTTCTTACCATGTTAAATTCCTGCAGCCCCGGAGTGGTCGTGGTAAACATTGATAATGGATTCGGAGCAGGTTATGCAGCCGGAATAATTAACAGGGTGATTAAAAGGGGTAAATCTACTTAAAGTAAAAGTTTTTTATATTTATCGTAAAAAATTAGTTTTTAATAGTATATGTGTAATATTGTTTAAGATATATTATAATTATAACAGTTAATAAAAAATTTTTAGGACGATTATGGTTGATATAGATTATAAAAAAGAAAAAATAGGACAAATACTTCTGGAAAGAAAGAGTGTTGACGAAATTAATGATGCTGCCAGAGAAGAAGGAATGAGAACTCTGCTTGAAAGTGGAGCTTATAAAGTTGCAGAAGGATTAACTTCTCTTGAAGAGCTATATAGAGTAGTTTTTTAAGGTTTATGAAATATTTAGACTGAAAATCTTAGTCAAAAAGAATAACTAGATTCTGTTAGAATGAAAAGAGACAATTTCGTCCATTTGCATGTCCATAGCGAATACTCTTTATTAGACGGTGCTTCAAGAATAAAAAAATTAATCGAGAGAGCCTGCGAGTTCAATATGCCTGCTCTAGCATTAACTGATCATGGAGTTATGTATGGTGCTATTGAATTTTACACACAGGCAAAAAAATCAGGAATAAAACCCATAATTGGCTGTGAAGTATATCTGGCCCCGAAAAGTAGATGGGACAAGCAATCGGAAAGAGAAAAAAAGGAAGAAACTTCTTATCATCTGATTCTACTGGCTGAAAATAACCGGGGTTATCAGAATCTGATGAGATTGGTCAGTCTGGGGTTTTTAGAGGGATTTTATTATAAACCAAGAGTGGATAAAGAGCTGCTCAGGGAGTTTAAAGAGGGTATAATTGCATTGAGTGGCTGTATTGCCGGTGAGATTCCAAAATGTATTATTTTGGATAAAACCAAAAGTGCAAAAAAAGTTTTAGAGGAATATATAGATATTTTCGGAAAGAATAATTTTTTTTTAGAGCTGCAGGATTCTGGTATACCAGATCAAAAGAAAGTAAATAAGACTTTATCGGAGTTATCTTCGGAATATAATATTCCATTAGTGGCTACAAATGATGTGCATTATTTAAACAAGGAAGATAGTAAAGCTCATGATGTTCTGCTCTGTATCCAGACCGGCTCCACTATAAATGAAAAAGGCCGCCTGAGGTTTCCAACAGATGAATATTATTTTAAAAGTTATGATCAAATGAACGAGCTTTTTAAAGAATTCCCGGGTGCTCTTGAAAACACGCTGGAGATTGCCAATAGATGTAATATAAATATAAAGTTTGATATGAACCTGATACCATCTTTCCGGGTTCCTGACAACTATAGTGCAGATGAATATTTGAAAAAGTTATGCTATGAAGGTACTAAAAAAAGATATGAGAGTATTACTAATGAGATTGATAGAAGAATACAAAAAGAGCTGGAAGTTATAGAGAAAATGGGTTTTTCGGAATATTTTCTAATAGTTTGGGACCTTATTAAATTTGCCAGGAATAATAGCATAAGAGTAGGACCGGGAAGAGGTTCGGCAGCGGGCAGCATAGTTTCTTACCTGTTGGGGATAACGGATATCGAACCTTTAAAGTACGGACTTTTATTTGAAAGATTTCTAAATGAAGAACGTAAAGGTATGCCTGATATTGATATAGATTTTTGTTATGAGAAGAGGGATGAAGTTATCAGGTATGTTACTCAAAAATATGGTGACAGAAGAGTTGCCCAACTAATTACTTTTGGAACAATGGCTGCCAGGCAGGCTATAAGGGATGCAGGAAGGGTAATGGAAGTGCCTTATGCTGAAGTAGACAGGATAGCAAAGATGATCCCAATGGAATTAAATGTGACAATCGGAAATTCATTAGATTTGGTCCCGGATTTAAAAGAAGTTTATAAAAATGATAAAAAAATAAGAGAAGTAATTGATACCGCAATTTCACTTGAGGGGATATCCAGGCAGGATTCAATTCATGCTGCAGGAGTTGTAATCTCATCAGAGGATCTTTACAACTATACACCCATACAAAAAGAGAATGAAGGTGATATTGTAACCCAATATAAAATGGAGGATATTCAAAAAATTGGACTACTTAAAATGGATTTTCTGGGATTGAAAACACTATCAATGATAGACAAAACCTTATTCTTGATTAATAAAACCAAAAATATAGATATAGATATTAATAATATTAATCTGGATGATAAAAAAACTTTTAATATGTTGTGTGAAGGTGAATGCCTGGGAGTATTCCAGCTTGAAAGCCCGGGAATGCGGGAACTGGTAATAAATTTAAAACCAACCAAATTTGAAGACTTGATAGCGCTTCTGGCATTATATAGACCTGGTCCTCTTCAAAGTGGAATGGTGAGTGATTTCGTAGAAAGTAAAAATGGGAGAAAGAAAATAAACTATCTGCACCCATCTCTTGAAAAAATTCTTGAAAGTACTTACGGAATTATTCTATATCAGGAACAGGTTATGGGAATAGCATCAGAACTGGCTGGTTTCAGTATGTCGGAAGCAGACATCCTGCGAGGAGCCATTAGTAAGAAAAAGAGGAGTTTACTTTCAAAACAAAAAAGTAAATTTATAGAAGGTGCTAAAAACAAAGGGATAGATGAAAAAATTTCAGTAAAAATATTTGAACTTGTAAATCATTTTGCTGAATATGGATTTAACAAGTCTCACAGTGCTGCATACGCGATGATTTCATACCAGACTGCTTATCTTAAGGCTAACTATCCTGTAGAATTTATGGCAGCACTGCTTAGTATCAGAATGGGCAGCCAGGAAAAAGTAGCTCAATACGTTAATGAAACAAGAAGAATGGGTATTACAGTCCTCCCGCCGGATATCAATGGAAGTTTTACTGATTTTACTGTAGTGGAAAATTCTATCAGATTTGGCTTGTCAGCTATTAAAAATGTTGGGACTAATGTTATTGAATGTATAGAAAAGGAGAGAAAGAAAAGTGGTAAATTTGAAAATTTTATAGATTTTTGTCAAAGAGTTGACAGTAGCGTATTAAACAAGAAGACCCTTGAGAGCTTAATAAAAAGCGGAACATTTGATTCTCTTGGCCAGAGCCGGAAATATCTTTTAGAGAGTTATGAAAAAATTATAGAAGAGACTTTAAAGATTAAAAAAGATAGAGACATTGGCCAGTTTTCATTATTTGATTTTGATGGTGACAGGGGAGAGAAAATATTACTGGGTGGAGTCTACAAAATAGAGAAACAATTTGAGGAATTTTCAAAAAAAGAGTTATTAAATTTTGAGAAAGAAATGCTGGGCCTTTATATCTCAGGGCACCCTTTGTTTGAATATGAAGATTCCCTTTTTAAGCTGACTCCAATAGAAGCCTTGAGCAGTATAGAAGATAAAACTAATATTGCTGTTGGGGGAATTATAAATAGAGTAAAAATTATATTTACAAAAAAAGACCAGCAGATGTGTTTTGTAAACATAGAAGATATCAGTGACAGCGTAGAAGTAGTTGTATTCCCGTCAGTTCTTGGTAGGTACAGAGAAGTTGTTTCCGAAGATAAAATTGTAAAAATTAAAGGTAAATTAGATAAAAAAGAAGATCAGATAAAGATTATCGCCAGTGAAATAGAAGAATTGGAAAAAAATAAAAGAATAGATAAAAATCAAGAAGAACTTATAGGTGATAAAAATAATAAAGTTATTTTTGCTGCAAGGAAGAGAGATATGGATAAGAATTTTATCAACAGGTTTTATGATATATTAAAAAAATATCCTGGATTTGATGAAGTAGAGTTTAAAGTAACAAGTGAAAATGGAAAGGATATAGAAAGAATTTATAAACTTCCATCCAGCTATCGGATAAATTTAAATCAATCTCTCAAAGAGTGTCTCAGGGAAGTATTTTCAGATAAAATTAACTGGGATAGGGTATAAGTATATAAAAATACCGAAAGGAGTTGCCATGTATGATTTAAAATTTGCAGTTGTGGGAGCTGGTCATGGGGGGAAAGCCATAGCAGCACATCTGGCAATAAAAGGGTTTACAGTTAATTTATATAATAGAACATTTTCAAGAATCCAGCCAATAAAGAAAATGCGGGGTATTGAGCTGGAAGGTGAAGTAAAAGGTTTTGGTAAACTTAACATAGTAACAAGTGACATAGAAAAAGCAATAAGAGGCGTAGATGTAATTATGGTGGTTGTGCCGGCAAATGGTCATAATTATGTTGCCAGGATATGTGCCCCTTTTTTAAATGAGAACCAGGTTGTAGTTTTAAATCCGGGAAGAACGTGTGGGGCGCTAGAATTTTTAAATGTTTTACGGGAAGAAGGTAACCAGAAAGATATTGTCATAGCTGAAGCGCAGACTTTTATATATGCAAGTAGAGGTATGGGTCCGGCTGCAGTAAAAATATTTAGAATAAAACAGGCAATACCGGTGGCTGCAATACCTTCTAGAAAAACTGAAATGGTGGTTGAAAAATTAAATGTGGCGTTTCCCGAATTTATCCCTGCTGCCAGTGTTATTGAAACAAGCTTCAATAATATGGGTGCAGTATTTCATCCATCAATTACTATACTTAATCTGAGCAGGATTGAGTCTACTTTGGGAAATTTTCAATTTTATATAGAAGGAGTTACCCAATCTGTGGCAAAAATCTTGGATGCAGTGGATAAGGAAAGAGTGATGGTTGCAAGAAAATTAAAGTGTGCCAGGGTGTATTCTGCCATTGAGTGGCTGTCAATGGCTTACAATGTAGTAGAAGACAACCTGTTTGATGCAATCCATAGTAATCCCGGATATGTGGGAATAATGGCTCCGAAAACTATAAATGTCAGATATATAACAGAAGATGTTCCCATGAGTCTGGTGCCTATTTCTGAATTCGGGAAAATATTTGGGCTGAAGACAAAGGTAATTGATTCGCTTATTGATATAGCCAATTCAATATTTAAAAAAGATTTCAGAGAGAGCGGGAGGAATCTTTCAAGGCTAGGACTGGAGGGATTGGATTTAAGCCAGATAAGAAATATATTGATTAAAGGAAAGAAATAACTATAAAGTTATGAAGAAGATATTAGGCGCTTGTGTGGGGAGCTGTGTACATGTTGCAGGTATATTAAATTTTTTAAACTTAGCAAGTAAGTATGATTACAGTACTAAATTCTTAGGTTCTGCCTGTGCAATTGATAAATTAAAAAAAGAAATAGAAAAATATAATCCTGATATAGTAGCTATAAGTTATCGTCTTTCACCGGAGAGCGCTCTTCCGATACTGGTGGAATTTAAAGAAAAAATAATAGAAAAAATACGGGGAGTAAAAATAGAATTCATACTGGGAGGGACAAAGCCGGTAGCTGAAGTTGCAAAGAAACTCAGTATTTTTAATGTTATATTTACAGGTGAGGAAAGTATAGAAGAAATTGAAAGTTATTTAAAAAAAAAGAAAGTGAAAATTTGCAGTGAAATTCCCCCGCAGAATCTTTTAGAAA
>VGAU01000104.1 GCA_016870675.1 Actinomycetota bacterium
AAAAGAGAAAAAAAAGCCAGAGAATTACTTGAAGTTTTTCAATTATCTGAAGCTGCAAATAGAAGGTTTAAAACCTATTCCAAAGGCATGAAAAGAAAGCTTACAATTGCAGCATCTATAGTTCATGAACCTGAAATATTGTTTTTGGATGAACCAACTACAGGTATTGACGTTGCAAGCTCAAGACAGATAAGAAATCTTATAAAAAAACTAAATAGTAATGGGACAACGATTTTTTTAACAACACACTATATAGAAGAAGCAGAAAGACTATGCAGTAGAATTGCATTTATTAAAAATGGAAGGATTATAAAAATAGGCACAGCAGGTAATTTTATTGAAGATATTAAGGAATCCAATGTTATTGAAGTCCTTTTTGATTCTGTATCTGTTGATAAAAATATTTTACTTAAGAAACTAAATCAGAACTTTCCTGATGTAGAATGCATCTTTAAAAATGAAAATACTATTAAAATTATAAGCCCAGGTAAGATAGATATTTCGCCTATTGTTTCTTTTCTATCATCTAACAATATTTATATCCTTGAAGCAAAATTAATAAAACCAACATTAGAAGATGCTTTTGTAAAAATGACCGGAATTGAGATAGATATAATGAAAAAGGAGAAAGAAAAAAAATGAAATCATTTATAGCATTCTGGAATATTCTTTTAAAGAATATGAAAAATTATTATTTAAAGCCGCCAAATATTAGCTGGGGAATAATTTTTCCTTTTGCATGGATGTTAATGCTTTTTATAAAATCCCAGTCTGCTTTTAATATTAACGATACATTTCCTGGAATAGTAGCTATGTCAATTCTTTTCGGTACAACTTCAATGCTTGCAGTTACTATTACTTTTGAAAGAAAATCCCGCTCATTTGAGCGATTGTTGCTTGCACCTATAAGCACAGAATTGCTTGTGTTTTCAAAAGTATCCGGTGCTATTTTATTCGGCATTCTTAACAGCATTATACCGATACTAATATCTGTATTATACTTTAAATCTGCAGTTTTAAACTGGTATTTATTATTTACAGGTATCATTCTTTTGTCTATTGTTTCAACCCTACTTGGACTTTCTATCGCAGTTTCTGCAAAGGAGGTTTTTGAAGCACAGACTTTTTCAAATTTTTTTAGATTTCCTATGATTTTTTTATGTGGTTTATTTATTCCAATTGCATCACTGCCATTTTATATCCGTCCAGTATCATATATTCTACCAATAACTTACGGGGTTGATGTTTTAAAATATGCAATTTCAAAAAGTAATTCAATGCCAGTTTTGCTTGATATAATTCTTCTTATAATATTTTGTGTAGGATTATTTTATTTTAGCATTTTTAATATTCGTAAAAAGTGGATTGTTTAAAACTTACCACAATTACAACGAATTTTATTACCAGCTCTTTATCAAATTTACCTTTTCAGATAAATTGCTTTTTTCTATAAATTTCTTTATATTTTCCCCTTCTATTTTAAACTCAGGAGCTATCTCACTTAATGGAACTAGAACAAATTTCCTTTCCTCTATTCCAGGGTGGGGAACAGTTAAAAACTCGGATTCTATAACAATCTCTCCGTAATACAACAAATCTATATCTATAATTCTTGGTCCGTATCTTTTATCCTTTTTACTTCCGAAACCAAACTCAATTCCTTTTAAAAAACCCATCATTTCGAACGGGCTAATTTCCCCATTTACCCTTGCTTTCAGTACTATATTGTAAAAATAATCCTGATCTTTATAGTACATGGGCTCAGTCTCATATATGGAGGATACTGCAAGTACTTCAATATTTGGGTTTCTACTGATTAAATCAACAGCTTTCCTTAAATTGTTTTCCCTGTCCCCAATGTTTGACCCGAGAGACATATAAACATCAACTTCACCACTTTTAACTTTACTGTTTTCAAAATTACTGCTTTTAACTTCGCTGCCTTCAAATTTATCCTCTTCTCTACCTTCCGTACCATTTCTAACCAGAACATATTCAACCCCCACAGACTCGAGGTTCTCTTTTATGGGTGGAGATGTTTTCTCTACTCTTACAGACACTTTTTCTATTAGAGACGATATTTCCATAATTCTATTAGCTATTGTTTGGGATAATGTTTCAAGAAGATTGAATCTTTGGTTACTGTTTATATTCTTTAAAATCCTTATAACTTGAGAATAGTTCAAAGTATTTTCTAAATTATCACTATTTAAAAAGCTGTTTTTATTCAACAAAATTTCAATATTAAAACAAAAATTCTGGCCATCTTTCTTCTCGCTATTCCTCACACCATGATAGCCGAATAAATTGAGATCTTTTATTAATATCCTGAACATCTTAAGATTATATTAAAATCCGTTAACAATTCTTTTAGTAATCTTTAACGCTCTTATAGTTTCTGCAACATCATGCACTCTTAAAATATTTATCCCGTTTATGACCGAACAAACCGCCGCAGCAAGACTTCCCTCAAGTCTCTCCTCTACCGGTAAATCCAGAATATTACCGATAAAAGACTTTCTTGAAGCTCCGATAAGTACCGGATACCCCAACATTCTGAATTCATACACCTTATTCAATATTTCCAGGTTATGTTCCAGGGTTTTTCCAAATCCTATGCCGGGGTCGATAATTATTTTCCCATGCTTTATTCCTGAATCAATCGCTATACCAGTCTTATCTTCAAGGTAATCATAAATTTCATCTACCACATCCTCATATTCCGGATTCTTCTGCATATTTTCAGGAGTTCCCTTAATATGCATAATAACTACAGAAACATCGCTTTCTGCGATAACCTTTACAATATTGGAATCCATGGAAAAGCCGCTGATATCATTTATAATATGTGCCCCGGCATCTATTGCTCTCCTGGCTACTTTGGATCGGTAAGTGTCGGCAGATATTAAAATATCATAATTTTTACTGATATATTCTATTACAGGAATAATTCTTTTAACTTCCTCTTCCAGGCTTACCGGTAGAGAACCTGGCCTGGTTGATATTCCTCCTACATCAATTATCTGCGCTCCTTCTTTAACTATAGTTTCAGCTCTCCTGCAAGCTTTATCTTTTTCAAAATAATATCCGCCGTCATAAAAAGAATCCGGTGTAACATTCAAAATACCCATCACCAGTACATCTTCATTCAAGTTAAACTCTTTTTTACCTATTATTAACTCTTTCCTACACCTCTTTTCATCCAGCTTATCTATAAAACATTCCAGATCGCATGATAAAGCTTTCAGTCCAAATGGCTGCTGCTTTATCTTGCCGATCAGACTTTTAATACTTTTTACCGTACCCTGTACAATAACATCTGCTTTGCCACCGGTTTCCATAAGTGAATCCCTGGAAGTAACTACATCACCGCCTCTGGCAAGCATTTCCTGCTTTAATATATTTGCAGCCAATGGGTTAATGCCTCTAATTTTCAGGGATATTGGAAATATTTTATCTATCATTATGCGTGACCCGGCAGCAGTAGCTCCGATTTTTTCAAACTCTTTTAAACCTTCCTGCCTGGTTTTAATGTTTAATGCTCTTATCTTGAACTTCATATTCTATTTATTTGGTTTGATAAGTGCCATTACTTCAGCTCTTGAAGCTGCATTTTCTCTAAATAAACCCCTCACAGCAGAAGTCACTGTCATGGTATTTGACTTCTTTACACCTCTCATGCTCATGCACAAATGTTCAGCCTCAACAATAACCAGGACACCTCTGGGCTTGATTTTTTTCATAATGGTATTTGCTACTATTGAAGTTAACCTTTCCTGGACCTGCAGCCTCCTGGCTACTATATCAAATACCCTTGTAAGCTTGCTAAGGCCAATAATTTTCCCGGTCTTATTGGGAACATAAGCTATATGAGCTTTCCCTACAAAAGGTACAAGATGATGTTCGCATACAGAATAAAACGGAATATCCTTTACCAATATTATTTCATCATGGCTTTCATCAAACATTGGTCCGAGTTCCTCGGATGGATCTTCTCCAATCCCACTAAATATTTCCTCATACATCTCAGCAACCCTTTTTGGAGTTCCCCTAAGGCCTTCTCTGTTTATATCCTCCCCGATGCCTTTTAATATTAAAATTACTCCTTCTTCTATCATTTTTTTATCCACTGGTTAACTCCTGTTCTAAATTAATATTATAAATAATAACCATTTAAATCTGATAAAAGAACCACGTCATGATCATTATTTTAAGCAATTCCTATATAATCCACTATCTTTAACAGATAGTACGTTTAATTCCCCTGATAATACCAAAAAGCTGGGTTATAAAATGTTTGGTTATTTTTTGGATATTGAAATAGCTTACTTAAATAAAAGTTTATTTATTATTTATTACTTTTTACTGGCTGCTTTTACAACTTTCTTTTTTATAGTTTTTACTGTTGCGCTCTCCGTATTTAAAACTTCACTTTTTTCTTCCAGCTGCTCAACTCTCTTGCTTTTCTTACTTTCTACTTTTGATAATATCTTGAGTATTTCTTCTCTTCCGAGAGTTTCTTTTATCATTAGCTCATTGGCCAGATCAGCTAGAGTCTTTTTATTTTCCAAAAGTATCTTTCTTGCCATCTCATAACTATCCATAATTACATTATGGACTTCTTCATCAATAGCAGAAGCTATCCCGTCACTATAATGAGGCCTTGAGGCAATTTCCTTTCCAAGGAATACTTCTTCTTCTTCACCTTTAAAAGTAATTGGACCCAATCTCTTGCTCATTCCATATTCCATAATCATTTTCCTGGTAATTTTAGTAGCCCTATCCAGGTCATTCTGGGCACCTGAAGTTATGTCGTTGAAATTCATTTCTTCGCTAACCCTACCCCCCAGAAGCTGCGTAATATTATCTATAAGCTCTTTTTTAGATTTTAAAAATCTGTCTTCCTCGGGCAGAGTAATTACATAACCCAATGATCTCCCACGTGAAATAATAGACATTTTATGAACAGGATCAGTATGAGGAAGAACATATGAAAGTATTGCATGACCTGACTCATGATAGGCTATTATTCTCTTTTCTTCTTCTGATATGATTCTTGATTTTTTCTCAGGTCCGGCTATAACTCTTTCTACTGCTTCTTCTATCTCAAACATGGTTATTTTTTTCTTATTATGTCTTGCTGCCAGAAGAGACGCTTCATTGAAAAGGTTAGCCAGATCTGCACCTGTAAATCCAGGGGTTTGTTTGGCTATATTTTTTAAATTAATACCTTTATCCAGGGGTTTGCCTCTGGCATGTATCTTCAATATTTCCTCTCTACCCAGTAGATCCGGTCTATCCACGACTATTTGCCTATCAAACCTTCCAGGCCTGAGCAGGGCAGGATCCAGGATATCCGGTCTGTTTGTAGCCGCAATTAATATTACAGTGCTATCAATATCAAACCCATCCATTTCTACAAGCAGTTGATTTAAAGTCTGTTCTCTTTCATCATGACCTCCACCTAATCCGGCCCCCCTGTGTCTCCCAACTGCGTCAATTTCATCCATAAATACTATAGATGGTTGATTCGCCTTAGCCTGATTAAAGAGATCCCTGACTCTGGAAGCTCCCACACCAACAAACATCTCAACAAATTCAGAACCGCTAATGCTAAAGAATGGTACACCTGCTTCACCTGCAACCGCTCTCGCCAGAAGCGTCTTTCCGGTTCCAGGAGGCCCGTATAATAGAACACCCTTGGGAATTTTTGCGCCCATAGCTTTAAATTTACCTGGATTTTCCAAAAATTCTTCAATTTCTCTTAATTCTTCTACAGCTTCATCTACTCCTGCCACATCTTTAAAGGTAACTCTTTTTTTACCTTTACCTACCAATCTTGCTTTACTCTTTCCAAATTGAAGTACTTTAGAGCCTCCGCCCTGAAGCTGATTCATCATAAAGAAAATTAAGCCAAACATTATAATAAAAGGTATGGCACCTACTAAAATCTGAATCCATACAGATTGTTTCTGATTATCAACTTTAAAGGGTAAATCATTATCCAGTAACAATTGCGTAACATCATAATCTCCTAAAAATGAAACTTTAAATTTAGTCCCATCTTTTAATTCACCCTCAATTATTTTATCCTCTCCTTTAATCACCATTGGTGTTGAAGTGCTTATTTTATTCTGATTTACTGCTTCAACAAATTCATTTAAATTAAACTCTTTAATCACAGGTGAAAGAAAAAGAGGATTCCTGAAAATCAGGAACATAATAGCTATCACCAGTATTAATAATGCTATATTTTTAAATCCTCTACTACTAGGACCTTTATTATTTTTCAAATTCAAAACAACTCCTTATCAAATTAATTTTTCATCTACCTTCTTACTAGATAATAATATAATTATTGTTCATTTTCAATATACCCTAAAAAAGGGAAATTTCTGTATTTCTCTTCAAAATCAAGACCATATCCTACCACAAATTTATTAGGAATATCAAATCCTTTATATTTAACTTTATTTTCTGTTTTTCTTGGAA
>VGAU01000105.1 GCA_016870675.1 Actinomycetota bacterium
TGCACATAGTTACCGGTGACACTAAAGTGGTAGAAAAAGGAAGCGCAGATAAAATTTTTATAAATACATCCGGCATAGGATTCCTCGAAAGTAACATAGACATATCCCCGAGCAAAATAGAAGTAGGAGATAAGATTTTAATAAACGGGGGCATTGCCGAACACGGTACAGCTATACTTAGCAGTAGAAAGGAGTTCAATTTTAAAACCAGTATAGTAAGCGACTGCGCTCCCCTGTCCTCCCTGGTTAATGATATTCTGTCAGTATCTAAAAAAATCCACGCTTTAAGAGATGCCACGAGGGGTGGCCTGGCTTCTATACTCTTTGAACTGGCAAGGGCTTCCGAAACTAATATTAATATATATGAGGATAAAATTCCTGTTAAAAAAGAGGTTCACGGCATATGTGAGTTCCTGGGACTTGATCCTCTATACATTGCCAATGAGGGTAAAATGGTTGTTTTTGTAGACGGGAACGATGCGGATAAAGTACTTCAGGCAATGAAAAAAAATAAATACGGAAAAGACAGCCAGATTATTGGTGAAGTAATTGAAAAAGGTGGAGGCCTGGTTATCTTAATTACTGAACTGGGCACAAAAAGAATCCTTGACCTCCAATACAGCGAGCAGCTCCCCAGAATATGTTAGCTACCCGTTTAAAACATATTAAACTATTTACTTTATTCTTCTTTAACTATTATTATTGTAATATTTTATTGATATAGAGGTATTATATAAACTGAAATATTCACTAATTATGCTGGTATATTTTATTCTATTTTTCCACTGAAATTATTTTAATCTCATCATCATTTATAAACTTAATATTTCTACCGGAACATTTAGGACACCCTGAAATAAAGAAATCTTCTATATCAGATATTTCTTTGCAGTCTTCACACTTAATTTGTATTTTTTTCTTTTTAAACTTTAATTTAGCACTTTTTAAAATATTATTATCCTTAGTTAAAAACCTGTAATAGAACTCAACTGAATCAGGTTCGATGTGCGCAATTGAGCTGATTTCAAAATTAACCTTCTTTATTTTCTTTATTTTATTTTCCTTTGCTACCTTATTCAATATATTTAAAATTGAACAGGTAATAGAATATTCATGCATGACAATTATACTTAATTATTATACCGGTTTCTCATATAATTTTTTCTAAAGATTCATATATTCTTTGCAGTATTAGAAGACTATCTTCCATATTGGAGTTTAAAATAAATAAATTTGTTAATTCTTTCCTTATAGCCAGAGTTATGTTTACAGCTTCTACCTGACTCGCTTTAGATCTAATTTCTTCCATGAGTCCATCAAGGTCGGTTGCTAATTTCTTAATCTTTTCCGATCTTGAATTTATAGTTCTGCAAACTTTCTCTATATCACTAATTTCTTTAAACACTTCAATTCCTCCCTTTAAAAATATTGAAAAGACATTTGGTATATTTTTTCACAATAACTTATTATAACGATGTGTCTGTTTGTTGCGATATAGTTATAAATGTTACAAAAATAACCGTATTATATTTTCAATTAACCATTAATTATATACCAGTTTCTTTTTTAATTATTGAAATTATTTCGGGAATTTTTTCCTCTATTTCTGGAGATAATCTATCTCCAAAATCAATATTCTTCGGCCTAACACCAATTATTGATATATCAGCATTTATTTTTAATACTTTTAGTAGACTAAATATATCTACAAGATTCAAATCATGAAGAGATAGACTCTTGTAACCTCTTTTAATAAATTCTTCGATATCATTAACCTTTATATTAACCACATCACCAATATTCTGTCCGGTATCTACAGCATCTATTATTATTACCTTTCTGCAGTCCTTTAATAAAAAAATCAGATTAGTTCCTGAAGTTCCCCCGTCAATAATCTCAATATTTTTGAAAGAATCAAGTCTTTCTAATTCTTCAACGACTCTTATACCTATACCATCATCAGACCTGTATTTATTGCCAAAACCAATTATTTTTACACCTGTTCCGGTACACCCGCTATTATTTGAATTATTTTTACTGGTAAAGGTCATTTTACATATTCATTTTATATATTATTTAAAAAAATAATATACTTTACTTATTTATCAATTTACACTTAAGTAAATGCGTTGAGCATGATATACAAGGATCGTAAGCTCTTATTAGCATCTCGCAGGCTAACCTGATTTCAACCTCGCTCTTATCAATTATAGCTTGAACCAGTGCATACATATCTTTTTCTATATTTGCATAATTCATTCCTGTAGGAATTATCAAATTAGCCTTTTCTACTCTACCTAAATCATTATAAGTATAATCATGAATAAGTAGACCTCTTGGAGCCTCTACAACTCCAACGCCTCTACCTCCCTTAGGTTTGATTTCTGCCATTGCTTTGTCTTCATCAAGACCTTCCTCAAGAATTTCATTAATTAATTTTATACTGTCATCAACACTATGGATAATCTCAACAAATTGAGCAATGTTATTCATAAATGGATTATAACAGGGAGCTTTAAGTCCCAGCTCATTAGCATATTTTTTAGCATTATCAGTAAGTCTTTCATAATTATTATTAAATCTCGCCAGAGCACCGACCATAAATGCATCCCTTGTTGCCCAGCAATGTTTTGCTGTTGAATACCGAACTATTTTTTCATTTATCTTATCCATATAATTCTGATCATCAATTTCCCAGCCATCCGTTGATTTTATATTTCCATCATAAAGAGCATAATCAATTGGGTCACTTATAGAAATATATTCAGTTTCTCTTTCAAAATCAGGAATTTCTAGAGCTTTTAGAACTTCAAGAGTTTTTTCAAAGTTCGGGTAACTTGCCTCAAGCATTTTTCTCATCTCCACCATTTCCTCCTCCGTGGGAAGTTTGGTAAACCCACCAACTACAATTCTTATCGGATGGACTGCTCTGCCTCCTATAATTCTAACCATATCATTTGCTATCTTTTTAGTTCTCAAAGCAATATTAACTACTTCAGGGTGTGTTTCAACAAGTGGTATTATACTTCCCACACCAAAAAAATCAGGAATAGCCAGGAAATATACATGCAGGACATTACTCCGGACATTTTCGTGGTGATAAACAAGTTTCCTTAAATTTATGGTCTGCAGTGATGGTTCTATACCCATAGCCTTTTCGGTCGCTTTAATGGATGCACAGGTATGTGCAACTGAACAAATCCCACAAATTCTTGAAGCTATATGTGATGGTTCATCATATTTTCTTCCTACGAGCATTGCTTCAAAAAATCTCGGCGGCTCTGGTATTCTAAATATCAACTCCTCAATCTTTTTATCCTTTATATTTATAATCAAATCTCCATGACCTTCAACTCTTGATACAGGGGAAACCTCTATGTTTAAATTATTTGCTATTATAATTAACCTCCGATACTATTTGTTTTTTTGTTCTATAGTTTTACCCCTACAGGCATTATAGAGGTTGAATTCTTTTAGAATATCCTCTACAGTTAATCCATATTCCTTAAGCAGATCTTTTTGCGCATTTATATTTGGGTCATCAATTACTCCACGGCAGGCTTCGCACCCTGAAACACTATTAGGACATCTGGAATTGCAGCCGGCTCTCGATATGGGACCCAAACAGGTTATCCCAAGTTCATATACACAGGTATTCCCATTTCTTTTACATTCTATACACACAGGATAATTGGGGATTTCTGGCTTTTTCCCTACAATGAGAGATCTTATTATATCTACTATTTCAAATCTATTTGGAGGACAGCCTCTTGCATAATAATCAACCTTAACATATTCATCAACTGGCTTTACCTCGATGGAATCTATCAACTTTTTTTTATCTCTATATACCAATTCTTTTGCCTTTTCTAAACCATATAAATTCTTAAGGCAGTTCAATCCACCACTTACTGCACACGCTCCAATAGCTACTATTGTCCCGGCTATATCTCCGATTTTCTTTATTCTTTCGATCTCATGCATAGTGGATATGGAACCTTCCACAATAGCGATTTCATAATTATCACTGTACTCGGTAATAGCCTCTGTAAAATGAACAATTTCTATAGCATTTACCAAATCCAGTAACTGGTCTTCGAGATTCAATATTTCTAACTGACATCCACCACATCCAGTTAATCCAAATATTCCAACTTTTGGTTTCCTCATTATATAGCCTCTTTCAGATTTTTTATTTGCCACAAACTAAAAACAGGACCATCAACACATACCAGTTTATCGCCTATATGACAATGGTTGCACTTTCCAACTCCACATTCCATTCTTCTTTCTAAAGAGAGGTAGATATTCTCAGGCTTAAACTTTTTTTTCTTCAATTCATCAATTACATACTTGTACATAATTGGAGGACCACATACTGCAGCATAAGTATCATCAGGCGGGAATTTTACCCTTGGTATTAATTTTGTACAAACTCCGATTTCACCAGTCCATTTATCATCAGGGTTATCTACTGAAAGACATAATGAAATATCACCACGATTGCTCCAGTATTGAATTTCATTCTTAAATAAGATACTCTCAGGATTCACTGCTCCATATATCACCATTATTTCCTTATAATCTTCTCTGTAGTGTAAAATGTATCTTATTAGTGACATTAATGGAGCCAACCCCAATCCACCAGCAATTAAGAGAACATTATGATTTTTCATCTTTTCGTAAGGAAAATAGCCATTTCCAAAAGGTCCCCTTATGCCAACTCTTTCTCCTTCTTCCATATTATGAAGAGCTCGCGAAACGCTCCCTGCATTCCTTACACAAAGCTTAAAGAAATCCCTATTTTTTGGATTGGAGATAATTGAAAAAGGTGCTTCCCCCAGACCAAATACTGTTAACTCAACAAATTGTCCTGGTTTGAATTCAAATTTATTTTTTATTTCTTCATCATCAAATACTATTTTAAATACTTTTTCTGTAGGACTTATTTGTTCTATACGAGTGATCCTTGCTACATCAGGAGCATATATGGTATTTTTACTTGCTGCATTTACTCCAAGAACCATTTACACACTCACCTCTTTCTTAACTGAATTAATATCTTCAGCAATATTAATCTTGGCCAGACATGCTTCTATACATCTCCCACAGCCAACACATGCATACTTACCAAATTTATCAATAAATGTTTTAAGTTTGCATCTATACCTCTGCTTCAACCTATTTTCCTTATCGGGTCTGAAATTATGTCCACCTGCTACCAATCCATATTCCGATATCATGCATGAATCCCACTCTCTTGTTTTACTACCGCTTTTTAAATTAAGTTCAATATCATCTTTTATATTGAAGCAAAAACAGGTAGGACAGACAAGATTGCATGATCCACAGCTGTAACAATTTTTTGCAATTTTTTTCCAGAAATCCTCATTATCATAAATTAATTCGAAATCATCATAAAAGTTCTTAATATTAACACTCATTTTAAATTTCTTACGATAATTATTCATATATTTATCGTATCCTCTAAAATCTTCTGCAGTTGCATCGCTTACTTTTGCATACCTCTCAACAATTTCATTTCCTCTAGCAGTAGCAATTCTTATAAAATATTTATCTTTGAGTTCTGTAAGATAAATATCAAAACCGTCTTTTGCATACTCGGTACCCATGCTGAGGGAAAAATTCGTTTCAGTAGGTTTGCTATCCATTCCAATCACTATTAGTTTTTCCCTTTTTGAAATATAATTTTCATCAATAAAATCTGTAGTGAAAACCCTATCCAAAAAATTCATACCATTTATATCCCACGCATTAACTCCAAAAAGGATCTCTTCATCGCTTTCAATCACCGGTCTTACCTCAATTTTTCTTCCAACCTCATAAGTAACTAACTTTTCATTTGGAGGAAACAATAGCTTTTTTGCTGGAGGGATAGTTACCCTCATATAATTGGTATCCAGTTCAGAAATATCCTTAATTGGAACAAAATCATGGACTGACCTGTCTTTCTTCTTGGGTCCTATAAATTCGTATTCAGAAATAAGAGCTTTTACAAAATCTCTGTAAGCACTCTTATCCAGGACTTTATACAACATAAATTCTCTTTCCTTTTATTACTTTAAAAATTCTCAGGGAATATTATTTGTAATAGGTTTGTAACAATGAGTTAAAATATCATTTACCGTTATAAATGTCAATAAAAGCTCGTTTTTGATTTTCTGTAAATTTAACAATTTTGTTGAAATTATAGATCATTCACATATCATTTTTATCCCTGCAATGATCTAAAACCCATTTTACCCATTTTTCCAGGCCAATGCCAGTTTTACAGGATATTTTTATCACCTCAGAACGGGGATTAAGATCACCAACTTTTTTAATAAAAAACTTCTGGTTAAAATCACTTATCTTTATTAGATCCATTTTATTCAGTAAAATCAAATTACTTTTAATAAAGACTGGTGGATACTTTACCGGTTTATCATCTCCTTCACTTACCGATGATATTACAATTTTATAATCCT
>VGAU01000106.1 GCA_016870675.1 Actinomycetota bacterium
TTGGCTAGAGCGTCAGCCTTCCAAGCTGAGGGTCGCGGGTTCGAATCCCGTTTCCCGCTCCATTTCTATTTTTTAGAACCTTTTTTATTTATGTAAACAATAGTGTAAAAATATATATTTCATTAACAAACAGATAGTTTCTAATTATAAACTGTTGTGTCATCCAAAAAAGTATCTATAACTATTGAAATTTTAATATACGTATTGTATAATTTTACAGTACGTAGAGGTGGTTTAATATGAATAAAACAAAACTAACTTTATATGTAGATAAAGAGATAAGCGAGAAGGCAAAAAAGATATCAAAAATAACCGGAAAGTCCATTTCAAATATTGTTTCGGATTTTATCTATAAACAGTATTTAGAAAGCAATAATTTCGAAATTTCAGAAAAAGTAGAAAAATGGATAGGAATTGCAAATTCAAAAGCAGGTGAAAGTTATAAAAAACTTCGTGATAAAATTTATGAAGAAAAGTTAAAAAAATATGAGGGTACTTCTTGATACAAATCTCTTTTTAGATGTTATATTAGAGAGAGATGAATATTATAAAGATAGTTCTAAAATCTGGTCTTTAATCTCTGATAAAAGACTTGCCGGCTATATTTCTGCAATCTCTATAAATAATCTTTATTACATTCTTAAAAGAATAATAGAATTAAAATTTGTTGAGAAAATTATTGACCAGATCCTTGATGAGTTTGAAATAATACCTTTAACAAAGGAAATATTAAAACAAGCAAGGTCTATAAAAAATAAAGATTATGAAGATTCAATTCAATATTTTTCTGCAATAAATTCAACCTGCGATTTTATTATTACCCGCGATAAGAATGATTTTCCCCATATTGGAATTAGAATAATCAGCCCATCTGAGTTTCTTGCCACATTATGATAATAAAGAAGTTAAGAGGATAGGGATGAATTGGTTGAAAAATCTTAATCTTAGGTTAGAGGTATTTTAAAAGTAAATGTGTTGGTACTCCCTTGACTTCTAGGTTGATATTAACTAAAGTATTACTCTGTCTTTTGGTGCATACGGGAATTACAGACACTTTTTTATAATAAATTTTAATTTGTTATAATAATTCTATAGATTTTTGCGCCAGTAGCTCAGCTGGATAGAGCAACGGACTTCTAATCCGTGGGTCGGGGGTTCGAATCCCTCCTGGCGTACCATATAAAGTTACTGTAGTTTGTAAAGATTGATAAAGCCAGACTGTGTAAAATATGCCAGAAGTTTAAGATTACTGGACAATATTGAGTAATTTTACTTTCAGTATTTGATTTGAGAATTTAAATGGTGAGAATAGCTCAGCTGGTAGAGCACAGGATTGTGGATCCTGGGGTCGCGGGTTCGATCCCCGTTTCTCACCCCATTTTTAAAATTTGCGCCTGTAGCTCAGCTGGATAGAGCGTCGGACTTCGAATCCGTGCGTCGGGGGTTCGAATCCCTCCAGGCGCACCATAAATGTAAAGGCAGTAATTGTAGAATGATAGACTTAAACAGTTGAAAATATGCCAGTGGCATATTTTCAGGGATTCGAAAAGACGGACTGAGTCGAAGACGAGGGAGTCTGCGTCTCTGCAGCGAGCAAAGCGAGACGAAAGAACGAATCCCTCCAGGCGCACCATAACAATTTTTTTATAAGTGGGCCGTTAGCTCAGCTGGTAGAGCACCTGACTCTTAATCAGGGTGTCACAGGTTCGATCCCTGTACGGCTCACCATTTCTGCGAGAGTGGCGGAATTGGCAGACGCGCTAGACTTAGGATCTAGTGGGGTAACACCTATAGGGGTTCAAGTCCCCTCTCTCGCACCAGAAAAGATACAAATTTTTAAAGTGGAATTTAAAACTAAACAGAAGAAAACATGCCAAAAGTGCATGTTTTCGGGACTTGAAAAGACGGACTGAGTCGAAGACGAGGGAGTCTGCGGCTCTGCAGCGAGCAAAGCGAGACGAAAGACCAAGTCCCCTCTCTCGCACCAACTTAGACACAAATTATTTCAAACAATATAAAACTAACTGAATAGGAAATATGCCAGTGGCATATTTCCTGGGATTTGAAAGAGCGGACACTCTTAGTGATTGGTTTGTATTTTATTTATTTTCTATTATAATATGAGTCTTAATGTTGAAATAGAACTAACTCACTACTGATGTTTAAGGAGGATTTTACTTGAGTTATGAGATAAAAAACCAGAAGAAGATTGATTTAAATAAGGTTAAATTAGATATAGAGATTTCAAATAATTATTTAAAAAAGTATATTGGCAAAGCCTATAAAAATATATCTCAAAAAGCAAATATTCCCGGTTTTAGAAAAGGGAAGATTCCTTATCAAATAATAGATGCAAATTTTGGTAAACAGTATGTACTAAATGAAGCTGCCAGTCTTTCAATTTCTGAATTATATCCGAATATAATTATAGAATCCAATCTAAAACCAATAGACTACCCGAAAGTAAAAATTACCCAGCTGGCAGAGGATTTACCTTTAGGGTTTGAAGTAGAATTAGAACTAGAACCGGAAATAGAATTACCTGAATATAGAGGTATAAAGGTTACTGTCCTTTCTACGGATGTATCTGACCAGGAATTAGAACGGCAAATAAATAATATCAGAAATAACTTTGCATCACTTGAACCGGTTGAAGATGATAGGCCAATATCTAAAGGTGATTATGTTACACTGGATTTTGATGGTGAAATTGAAGGTAAAGCATTTGAAGGCGGCAGCGCCGAAGATTATCTCTTAGAAGTTGGCTCAAATACTCTGTTTGCCGGGTTTGAAAATTCGCTTATTGGAATGAAAAAAGGTGTCAAGAAAAATGTAATACTTACACTGCCTGAAAATATTGAAAATAAGGATTTAGAGGGCAAACAGGCAAGTTTTAGCATTTTTATAAAAGAGATAAAGAAGAAGGTATTACCTGAAATCAACGAGGAGTTTTTGAAAAACTTAGGTGACTATAAAGATGCAGATGACTTTAAAGATAGCATTAAAAAGAGATTGATTGAGCAGAAAGAAAGTTTTAAAAAGGGAAAAATAATAGAAGAAATTTTTAATCATATTATAGATAATATAAAGTCTAATATTCCAAATGTGATGGTAACTGGTAGAATAAAACAGATTAATGAAGAGATTGATGAAGGTTTAAAGAAGCAGAAGATAAGCAGGAATAATTATCTTAAGGCTATAAATATTACAGAAGATAAACTAAATGAAGAAATCAGGGAGAGAGCGCTAAGAGAAGTAAAAGAGTATCTGATCTTTAAGGCATTGGAAAAAGCGGAAAAGAAAAACATAGAACCTTCAGAAGATGAAATAAAAAAAGAAAAAGATAATATCATTAGCAGATACAAAAAAGAAGAGGACATTAAAAAAATCAGAGAATTCTTTGAAAATCCTGAGGGAGAAAAAACTCTAATCCAGACTATTAAGAGAAGGAAGATAATTGATTTGCTGATAGGTAGTGCGCAGGTAACAGAGGAGAAGAATACAGACAGCGGAGGTAAAGAAGAGATATGGACGCCTGATGAAGATAAGACAGGAGCAGAAAAAAAAGCTAAAAGGCTTTGGACTCCTGGTTCAAAATAAATAAAAAAGAGAGATGGTTAAAATGTATAATAATTATCTGATTCCAATGGTAATTGAGCAGACCAATAGGGGAGAGCGTTCTTTTGACATTTATTCGCGTTTGCTAAAAGAAAGAATAATTTTTCTGGGAGTACCTTTAGATGATAATGTTGCCAATGTGGTTATGGCACAGATGCTCCATCTGGAGGCAGAAGACCCGGAAAAAGATATACAGCTGTATATAAATAGCCCTGGTGGAGTTGTGACTGCTGCCCTGGCAGTATATGATACAATGCAGTTTATAAAGTCCCCGGTATCCACTATTTGTATTGGTCAGGCCGCAAGCGCAGCCGCAGTTTTGCTTCTGGCAGGAGAAAAAGGCAAAAGATTTTCACTGCCTAATTCGAGAGTTATGCTGCACCAGCCATCAGGAGATGTTTCCGGAACTACGATTGATGTAGAAATTCATTCGAGAGAGATGGTGAGAATCCGTGCTCTTCTAAATGAGATAATCGCCAAGCATACCGGTCAGGAAGTAAAAAAAGTGGAGAAGGATACTGAAAGAGATTTTATATTAAGTGCAAAGGAAGCCAAAGAATACGGCATAGTGGATGAAGTTATTTATAAAAAATAATATTACCAGGAGTGTGTGTAAAATTGTCAGCAAATGACGGAAAAAAAAGTGATTTTTTAAAATGTTCTTTTTGTGGTAAATCTCAAAATCAGGTAAAAAAACTGATTGCGGGACCCGGAGTTTACGTTTGCGATGAATGTGTAGATTTGTGTAATGAGATTATAGATGAGGAATTAAAGGAAGAGAGAGAAGTTGACTTCAAGGATCTTCCCAAACCTAAAGAAATATATTCAATTTTAAATGAGTATGTTGTTGACCAGGAAAGGGCAAAAAAGGTACTATCTGTAGCGGTATATAATCATTATAAAAGAGTAAAATATGAGAATAGGCCAGGCAAGGATGATACAGAGATTCAAAAAAGCAATATTTTGTTAATTGGCCCAACAGGTTGTGGCAAGACTCTTCTTGCTCAAACCTTAGCCAGAATATTAAATGTTCCATTTTGCATTGCAGATGCAACATCGCTTACTGAGGCAGGTTATGTTGGTGAGGATGTAGAAAATATATTGCTAAGATTGATACAGGCTTCAGATTTTGATATTAAAAGAGCTGAGACCGGTATTATTTATTTGGATGAAATAGACAAGATCAGCCGTAAATCTGAAAATCCTTCAATTACCAGAGATGTATCCGGAGAAGGGGTACAGCAAGCTCTGCTCAAAATTTTAGAAGGAACCGAAGCTAATGTTCCTCCACATGGAGGCAGAAAACATCCTCATCAGGATTTTATACAAATTAACACTACCAATATTCTTTTCATCTGTGGAGGTTCGTTTAGTGGGCTGGAAAAGATAATCGAGAGAAGAATAAATAAAAGTAGTGTTGGCTTTGTTTCAGGAAAAGTTTCAGATAAAATTGAAAAAATTGATAAACTTCTTCCCCAGACAATGCCGGAAGATTTATTAAAGTACGGCTTAATTCCAGAACTCATTGGAAGGCTGCCTGTAGTTAGCACCCTGTCCAGTCTTACGGAAAATGATTTGATTAAAATTCTGGTTGAACCAAAAAATTCACTGGTCAAGCAATATAGTAAAATGTTTAAGATGGACAAAGTTGACTTGGAATTTACAGAAGATGCTTTAAGGGAGATTTCAAAACATGCTTTGCAAAGAGGAACAGGAGCAAGAGGGCTAAGAGCTATTATGGAAGAGATTATGTTAAATATAATGTTTGAAATACCTGAGCGTAAGGATATAGGTAAATGTATTATAACCAGAGAGGTTGTTGAAAATAAAACTGAGCCCGAGATAATTGGTAGATCAAACAAAAAAGTCTTTTTGAAAGATGAAGAAAAGTCAGCTTAAAATGACTGGTGAGATTAAGGGCAAATACAATCCTTTAGCATTTGAACAGAAAATCTACTGGCATTGGTTTGAAAATAAATATTTTTTTGCAAGGATCGATAAATCAAAAATTCCATTCAGTATGGTAATACCACCTCCTAATGTAACCGGTTATCTTCATATCGGTCATGCCCTGAACAATATTCTACAGGATGTAATCGTAAGATATAAGAGAATGAAAGGATTTAATACTACCTGGGTACCGGGGACAGATCACGCAGGAATAGCTACTCAAAATGTAGTGGAAAAAACTCTGGAAGAAAAAAATATAAATAGATTTCAGCTGGGAAGAGAAAAGTTTGTAGAAGAAGTATGGCGCTGGAAAGAAAAATATGGCAGCCGAATTATAACCCAATTAAAATTGCTGGGATGCTCATGTGATTGGGACAGGGAAAGGTTTACCCTTGATAGCTACTACTGCAAAGCGGTCACAAGAGAATTTGTGACCTTATATAGAAATGGGCTGATTTATAGAGGAAATTATATGGTTAACTGGTGTCCAAGGTGTCAGACCGCAATTTCCGATATTGAAGTAGAACATATCGAAAAAGAAGGAAACCTGTGGGATATAAAATATCCTTTAATTGATAAAAAAACTGGTAAGCCCAGTGATGATGAATATATAGTTGTTTCAACTACAAGACCTGAGACCATGCTTGGTGATACGGCAGTTGCTGTAAATCCAGAAGATAATAGATTCAAAAAATATAAAGGCAGGTCAGTTTACCTCCCACTGGTGGAAAGAAAAATACCTGTAATAGATGATGCTTTTGTAGATATGGAGTTTGGGAGTGGGGCGGTTAAGGTTACACCAACCCATGATCCCGATGACTTTGAAATTGGGAAAAGACATGGCCTGGAAGAAAT
>VGAU01000107.1 GCA_016870675.1 Actinomycetota bacterium
CAGCTTCTCATCGTATATTCCTTATGATTTAAGAGCAGTCAGCATTCCAGTAAGCTTTTATGGCGATAAGTCATTGCTGGAAGAAGGAGATAGAGTTGATTTGATATCAACTTATTATGAACAAGAAAATAGCATTCTTTATTCAGAAACGGTCCTGTCTGAAAAGGAAATAATATTAATTGGCAGCAGTCCGGAAGAAAGTTATTCCAGTGGTGAAAATGATAGTGGAGATTTCCTGTTAGGCTCAATGTTTACCGGCAGTCAGGTTAATTCCAATTACGGAAAGCTCGTTATTATAACTTTTTATCTAAGTAAATCTGAAGCGGAAGAAGTTTTTTTAGCATTGGATAGGGGAGTTTTAAATTTATCAATTTGTCCTAAAAAATAACTTATAAGATATGCGTTAAAATTTATTTACCGGAAGTTGTCAAATTTTAATTTTAAAATTTAAATGAAAGGAGCAGAAAGATGAATAAAATAAATGGAGATGAATCGAAAATTGTATTATTTTCAGGAAGTAAAGGGGGTTGTGGCTGCAGCTTTATAACTTATTGTGTTTCAACTTATCTTGCCAGGGAAACCACAAAGAATATACTTCTACTGGATTTAAATATCGGAAAAAAGGACAGCAGGCTGGTTTTTAACCTGACGGATGATAGCTATAGAGACTTGGGGGATATTGAAGAAGTTATAAATGAACTGGATATTTCAATTTTAAGAAGACTTGTGATCAACTTTGAAAATAGTTTAAATTTAATATTGCCTCCAATAAAAATCGAAAAAAATAAAATTGTTTGCAAAGATTATTTAGAGAAACTTTTAGACGTGCTCAAAGAGCATTTTGATATTATCTGCATAGACTTTCCGAATTATCTACTTACTCAGAGTAAAATTTGTTTAAAGGATTTTGTTGATAAATTTGTTTTTATTTCTTTGCCTGATCTGATTTCAGTAAATAACTTAAATGCGCTTACAAATAATATAATTTATGATGGATCTTCTTATGATTTCGATATATTGATAAATAAATTTAACACAAGACCCGCAATTTCACCAGCAGGTCTAAATACTATCTTAAATTATCCCATAAATGCTTTTATTCCTTATGATAGGGATATTGAGTTTTTAATATTGAACAGGGGGCCTGATTCCATTTTTAATTACAATCTTAGAATCGTAAATAATATCTCTGCTTTTTCTAAAAAGATATATGAGGATCTAATTTTATGAACTTAATTGATGGTGATATTGATATATCAAATTACTTAAGCAAGAAAATATTAAAAAAGATTAAAGCGGTTGATCTTGGTAAGCTTTTACCCGAGGCAGGGCTAAAAAGAATTGATAATTATTTGAGGGAAATAGTAGAGGAAGAAAAAATTATAGTCAGTCAAAAAGAAATTTGCAGAATGGTAAGAGAGATTTATGAAGATAGTTTTAGTTTCGGACCGGTCAGCTTTCTTATAAATGATGACAGAATAACTGAGATCATGATTAACAATTTTAACGAAGTTTATATTGAAGAAGATGATGCTATCAGGAAAACGGAAATTATTTTTAGAGATAATAATCATATCAGAAACATGGTTGATAAAATATTGAGTCCTTTGGGCTTAAGGGTGGACGAGAGTTCTCCAATGGTGGACGCAAGACTTAAGAATGGGTCAAGAATTAATGTGGTTTTAAACCCGATAACCATAAATGATGTAGTAGTTACTATAAGAAAATTTAAAAAAAACATTATGGATATAGAAAGTTTAAAAAAGGAAGGCATGATAAATAAAAAAGTTGCTGATTTTGTTAAAGTCTGTGTGGAAAGTAAATTGAATATAATAGTCAGTGGAGCTACTTCCACCGGTAAGACAACTTTTTTAAATATTATTTCTAATTTTATACAGCCGGATGAGAGAATTATAACTATTGAAGAAACACTGGAATTAAATTTAAATTTACCCCATATAGTTAAACTTGAAAGCAGGCCCCCAAATCTTGAGGGGAAGGGAGAGATAACCATCAGGGATCTGGTCAGAAATTCCCTGAGGATGAGGCCGGATAGAATTATAGTAGGCGAGATCAGGGGAGCAGAAGCTGTGGATGTTCTCCAGGCTATGAATACAGGTCACAGTGGTTCTATGACTACTGTTCATTCTAATTCACCAAAAGATCTGGTCACAAGATTGGAGACAATGATACTGATGTCAGGTCTGAACTCAAATCCTTCCACTGCAAGGAGAATGATTGCATCTTCGATAGATATGATTATTCATTTAGGAAAACTAAAAAATGGCAGGAGGATTTTACTGGAAGTAAGTGAGTTAATAAACAAAAATGAATTTATTGGAAACAATACGGTTTTAGAAGTAAAAGATATTTTTAAATACAGGACAGAAGATATCAGGATAAATGATAATGAGCATAATGAGTCCTGCAGAGGTGATATTGTTTATACCGGCTACACACCAACATTTATGGATAAAATAAAAAGTCGGGGACTTAATTTTAATTTTAATGAAAATCTGGGATGAAATATTAATTTCTACTGTTTCAGTTCTGACAATAATATCCTTGCTTTATGGGTTGAAAAAAGCAGTTTCTGTATTTAGCTTAAAAACAAAAATCTCATATGAAAATAGAAATTACAGAGAGTCTAAAGTAATAAAATTTCTTATTAATATATATGGGACTGGTAGAAGGATACTGTCATTATTTATATTTATTGTCCTAACCCTGGTTTTTTATTTATTATCCAGAAATTTTATTTTTAGTTTGTTTGTTGGTTTATGTCTGGAAATTTATATTCTGGACCTGCTAAACGGGTTTGAAGAGAAAAGGAAGGGACTTCTTCACAGTCAACTGATTGAATTTATAAGTAATATGACAGTGCTATTAAAAGCAGGGAAGACAGTTAGAAGTATATTTAAAGATTCTGCTAAATGGTTTAAAGATCCTCTCGGCACCCCTTTACTGGAAGTGGCAAATGAACTGGAGCTTAATTCTACTCTTGATGAGGCTCTGGATAGATTTTCAGAAAAATGCAGGAGCAGGGAAGCTAACCTCCTTGTCAGTTCTTTAAAGATCAATAACAAAATAGGAGGGGATTTGATATCTATACTTGATAATATAGCTGACAGTATGCGCCATAACCTGAAATTAAAGTCACAAATAAAGACAATGAGCCTGCAAAGCAGATATTCCGGGAATATTATCTCTATATTTCCTATTATAGTTCTGGTTTTACTATATATTTTTATGAATAAAACTGTAGTGGATTTTTTTTCTACCAGTCCCGGAGTTATTTTACTTTTTATAGGCGGAGTTCTGGAAATTGCTGGAGTGATAGTAATGAAGAAAATCATCAATATTGGAAATTGATAAGGTCTAAAGTATGTTTATATATTTAATCGTATTCTCATATTACTTATTTCTATGTTCAGGCATATTTTATCTTATTAAAATTAAAGGTTATTACCGGGCCGGAAAAATTAGAAATCATCCCAAAAGGAAAAAGATTGTTGGTGGATTTGTAAATAAAATGAATTCTATTTCTCATAAAATTGGAAGACTCCTAATTGGGAAGTACTGGTTTAAAATCAAAAAAGAAAATACAGAGCTTTTAAAATTATTGGAATTTGAAAATAAAATATCTCTTACTCTGGAATCTCTTATAGGATACAAGGCAATTTTATTTGTTTTATTTATGATTGCAGGTGGTCTTGTTGGCAATAATCTAATAAACTCGGTTGTTTTAAGTATCACAGGAGGAGCGGCAGGCTATTTCATTCCGAATCTACTGCTCCGAAGTTTTAGGTATAGAAGACAAAAAGAAATAGATAAAGATTTACCATATGTTATTGATCTGTTGTCAGTAGCTACACTATCAGGGCAAAATATTTATAATGCCATAAAAATTGTAATTGAAAAATACAGGGGGAGCATTTGCGCAGAGTTTTCAAATTTTATAAAAGATGTAGATATCGGTATAGGGAAGTTTGAAGCTTACAGGAATTTAATAGATAAAAGCAGTTCAGAGGATTTTAAAAATTTTATTTTTCTTTTAATTCAGGCAGAAAAGTATGGTTCTTCAATAAATGAAATATTAAAACAGAAATCAAAACATATGAAGTTTGAGGCGTATCAGGATATTGAAAGAAAAACCAGGAGGATAACCATACTGACTTTATTTCCGCTGGTCTTTCTAATTCTGCCATCTTTTATAATACTGGTGGGAGGACCGCTTATATTTTCGATAGGTGGAAATATCCTGCAGTTCTGATTTTTTAGTCTTAACTTAATAAAATATCTTAAAACACGGAATTTCTAAACAAACTCATTAAAAAATATATTTATGTATTTACACATTTGATTAAATGTGGTAAATTGGAAATATAATTAAATGGGTATATGCACAATAGCATAAATTATTTAGAAAGGAGGTGGGCAGTCTTATATTTAATTCTAATTTTTACGGAAGGAGGTGAGCAACATAAAACTAAAAAAGCTAGGTACCAGAATTAAATTCTGGTGCCAGAAAGGTCAATCTACTCTTGAGTATGCATTAGTTATAGTGATTGCAGGAATAATAAGCGCAATTTTAATTGCAGTTGGAAAGCCTATTATAATAGATGTTATTGCAAAGGTATTTAATAAGATAGCTTCTATGGTTTAAAAAATCCTTGAAACGCGAGTCATTTTCTGCAAATGGAAAAAATGGGAAACAGTTTTATTTTAAAAATTATGTCAGGAATAAATAAAGATAAAAAAACTTTAAGAATATTAACCGGTAGGTCAAAGGGCCAGGCCTCACTGGAATTTACTCTTGTTATTCCTTTTCTGGTTTTAATAATTTTAACTGTTTCCCATTTTGGTTTACTGGTTTATCAGAAAAATATATTGGAACAGGCAGCCCGTGAGGGAGCAAGAGTAGTTGCCACTACCAATTCCAGCCAGGAAGCTTACAGATGCGTAAGGGAAGTCTGTTCAAACCTTGACCAGGATAGGCTTGATATACAAATTACTCCGGACAATAGTTCTTCCAGAAAAGTTGGAGATATGGTTGAAGTGGCTCTTTCTTATAAATGCACAGGTATTGCCCGCTTACTGGGAATATTTACGGGAAGGGATGTTTTAATAAAAGCCAAAAGCAATATGAGGATGGAATGCTACTAGAGAATCTAAAAGAGCAAAATAAAGGGAATATTTCTTTTTTAACGTTAGCTGTGGTAGTAATATTTACGGTTTTATTCTTGCTTATTTTTGACCTCTGCCAGATTTTTATAGCAAGAGAGGAAACAAAGAATGCTTCAGATGCTGCTTCGCTGGCTGTTGCGCAAAATTTGTTATTTTTTGAGAATCAGGATTACATTAAAATTGCCGAAGAGGTGGTCCGTAGAAATAACTGTATTCTTGTTGAATGCAGATATGACTATGATGAGGTGCTGGTTACTGTGGAAAGGAAACTTGATTTTATTCTGGTAGATAAATTTATTTCAAAATACTGCAGCGTCAGGTCAACCTCTAAAGCTAAAGTCATATATCCATGGGACGGGCAATTTAACTACTGCAATACGTATAAGTTCAGTTACTAAAATTCTTGGAGAAATTTTTTTACTAATATTTTATAAAGATAGGAGGATTTATGAATTACGTGAATAATATATATTTACTTGGGAATCTAACACGGGATCCTGAAATAAAATATACAAACGAAGGAATAGCTATTACCGAGATGGGGCTTGCCGTGAATAAGAAGTGGACTGATAAAAATGGTAAAGAGTCCGAGACGGTGGATTTTTTTAATGTCACCACCTGGAACAATCTTGCTGAAAATTGTGCTGCTGCATTGAAAAAAGGGGACCGGGTTATATTAAGCGGTCACCTTAACTTAAGGAGCTGGGAAAGCAAAGAAGGAAAGAAATACAATATTACCAATATCACCGCCGATGTGGTAGCAGCAAGCCTGGAATTTAACCAGATAAAAATTCTGGAGAAAGATGTCATAGAAACAGAAGAAGGCAGTAGTTCAAAAAAGGATAAAGTTAAGTCAAAGACCGCATAGGATTAAAGGGTTTAAACCTTATTTAGTCGAAGTAAAAGAAAGCCTCTAACATATTAGAGGCTCTCTTTTTTGGCTATAATTATTTCATATTAATTATAGTATAATTATTCAGATTATGTCTTGAAAGATAGAAGGGTATCGAAGAGTGGGATTTAGAAAATCAGATTACGAAAGTTATGATTACAGCCAGTTCTGGGAAGATAATAAAAGACTATACGAAGATAGAGCTGAAAGACTGGCTTTAAGAAGGCTGCTTGCCGGAGTCGATAGGGATAATAAGTTATTTTTTGATATCGGTTGCGGTTATGGCAGGCTGTTTAATGAATATAAAGATTTTGAGACTATAGTGCTGATTGA
>VGAU01000108.1 GCA_016870675.1 Actinomycetota bacterium
TTTATGTAACTTCTGCTTGATAGACTTAGAAATACTTATAGTAATTGTTTCTCTCATACAGACTACCTCCATTAGCTGTAATACAATCTAACACAGTATATTGAAAATATCAATAATTTTTTCATATTTGGAGTCTAATGAGTGGTATAAGTAGATAACGTGATTGAGCTTCCCGAAGTTCGCCCCGCTGTCGCCACGAGTCAGCTTCCTGTTATTTCCGGCCTTCACAACTTCACAAATAAACAACATTCGATTTCGAAGGAAGCGGCGAATTTGGCCTTCAGCCATTAAGGCTATGTTACCTAAAGAGTGGCGGTAAATTAAATCCGCCAAAGAATGCAAATATTAGATCCTTTTCCAATAGCTTTTCCATCCTTTATTCTTTATTATTCCTTTTTGGGGAACTTGTTTTAAAACTAATATTACACCTAATATATCACCACCCGAACTGAATGCATTTAAAGTTGCAAACAAAACTGCCAAAATATATACTTTTCCAATCAATCCTCCATCTTTTTATTTTTTATATCTTTCATATTTCAGCGTCTTGAATCTGATTGCACCAAACGCTCTGCATTCACGACACCGATGAACCGTAGTGATACCTCGACTCGGCGAATCGTTGTGGTGCTGGCTTCCCGTTTTTGCTCGTGCTCCGAAGTCCTACTCCTTTTAATAGAGCCAGCAGCCCTTGCATGAGTGCATTGTTACACGAAGTCAGGTGCCCAGCGAAGCCAGAGCGCATCCACGGACGGTGCACCCTTGAATCCCATGCTGCCCACTTTTGGCTTTATGTTACACAATACACAATATATAAAGAATGTGTCATATTTAAGACTATAGAATATGCTCATACCTTTTATACAAGAATGTAACTTAAAATAATAATAACTGCATCATGCAGACCGTGTGCAATTCCTGTTGCTAATGTAGAACAGTCTTTAACTTTCATCCTTGCAAATCCATATATCAACCCCAAGCCGCTTACCATCAAAACTTGCATAATATTTTGACCGTTCGGATAATGCCATAGTCCAAACAATATCGAAGAAATAACTACTGCCCAAGTACCTGAGTTTGTAATTTCTTTTATTCTTTCATAAAAATAGCCCCGCCAGATAAGTTCCTCTCCAACTCCAACAAAAAACATACTTTTTATTATATAGTAGATGAGGATAATCCAATTTCTTGCCTTAAAACTTAGCACATCACTTTTATCCGCACCACATAACAAAGGTATGACGATAAAGGATATCGTTATGGCAAAAATAATAATAGCAATTAGGAGTTGTTTTGCTATTTGGCTTTTTTTGAATCCCAACCCAATAAATACTGGTCTTTTTCTCAGCTTGCATATTGCAGCAACAAGCCCAACTATAACAATAAATGGCGACAGTTCAAAAAGCATTTTAAATGGTATAGTAATATTTGACGATGATATATACGGCAAGAACATTGCAAACAGTATTACAATTAAAAAGATTGATATCAGCACACTCCCCGTCTCTAAGATTTGTTTTACCTTTATGCTCATAACTGTTCCCCCCAAAACATTAATAAACCTTTTTGTACATTATCTAATTATTGCGTATCAAATATATTCCATAGTCCTACTTACTAAATTCACGCCACGGACGGCGCGTCCTGCACCTGATTTCGTGTAACGGCTGGGGCGTATCCGAAGTTGCGACCGAAGTGAGCAATTTCCCGAAGGGCGGGGCGTAAGCCCAAGCGGATACGCACCTGTTACATGACCGAGCCGAAGGCGAGGCAAGGAAACCGAAGGTTTCCGCAGAGTTGCCCGAAGCCCGCCTTTTATGATTTTGCAACTACAATTTTCATTGGGAACAATTTTGCCATTAGCATTTCATCTGTCCTTATTAGATTATATCCTGCATCTCTTAATGAATCTTCGACATAAATTGGCCTACAACTAGCATACTTAGGGAATTTTCTATGCGCCCATTCATAAAGTCTTAGAACTATTGAATTTTCATGATCTTCTTTGGGTATGCTTACTACTACAAGTCTTCCATCTGATTTCAATACTCTCTTGATCTCTTTAAGAACCTTGGGGATGTCGGGGGTATCAAATAATTCAAGCACCGCAGCCATATAAACAGCATTAAACATATTATCTTCATATGGCATATTTCTTGCGTCCCCTTCAGATAATTCCACCCTTCTTCCAAGTCCTTCCATTTCCAATCTTCGTCTAGCCAATTCAACCATCTCAGGAGTAACATCAATACCATATGCTTTGCCTGTTTCTCCAACAGATTTTGCTATTTCAACCAATGTGATGCCTGTTCCGAAACCAATTTCTAAAACTGTTTCACCCTTTTGAATATCTAAATATTCTACACCTCTTTCTCTAAGTCTTTTCTCAAATTTTCCTTCTAAAGTAGCATAAATCTTGCTAATTTTTCCATAGGTTTCTTTAATCTCTCCTTTGACTCTTAATATTTCTTTTTTCTCAGGCATTTTATTTGCTCCTTTAGCAGGCGAGGGCAATTTCATATAACGGTTTGCGAGTTGGCGAAGTCCAGCGTTTTAATCCGAAGCACATCCCTTTAGCTATTATAATCCAATGGATGATAGAAAAACAAATGGTTGCAAGAAAAATACGCTGGATTTGGGCGGAGGCGCTGAAAGCGCCGTAGCCGCCAACTCGCTGTTAGGCGTAGTGCTCGGCGATTCATTTATAACCTTGAACTATTTGAAATACTCCCTTAAACATATTTGTTTTTGATATATTTATAAAACCAGCTTCCTTTAATTCTTCAATAAGTCCATGTTTTAACATATCTCGACGAGTAGGAGTTTCAAAATTAAATGGCAGCCAATAAAACCATAAAAATCCAATTAAAACTCTCATAAAAATATTTGGAGGATTATCCATTTCTAAAATAATAATTGTCCCTCCCTTTTTTAAAATACGCATGGTTTCCTTGAGTATCATAATCCTAATATTTCTGTTCATCTCATGAAGAGCATGAGGTATAATTATTTTATCAAATTCTTCATTTAAATAAATTGTTTTAGTTGCATCCATTACTTTAAATTCAACATTTGAATAATGATTATTTTTATTTGCAATTCTAATCTGCCCATCAGATAAGTTTATCCCTTTGATTAAGGTATTATTATTAATTTTTTCAGCAATTACAAAAGTTGTATTTCCAGTTCCACAGCACATATCTAATATTTTATCATCTTTATTAAAATATATTTCACTTAATAATTTACTTCTTAAATTATATTCACCGCCAAATGGGAAAAAACACCATTTCATTAGAAGATTATAATAATGACTATGAATATTATCATAAAACCACTTATAAAATATTCTACTTGATGGCATGAATTACCTCTTAATTAAAAGATATTAAGCCGAGCATTACGCCTAACTACTAATAGACGCATTACTGCGTTTATCCTACCAAAATGGCATAATATCCGCAATATTGCGGATATATCTTACTATAATTTAGTTACTTTTGAGACTAAATTATCCAATGGACTTTTGATTCTACCTAAATCTTTGTTACTTACATGGGTGTATATTTTAGTTGTTCTGCTACTCTTGTGACCCAAAAGCTCTTGAATATATCTTAAATCAGTTCCACTTTATAGTAAATGAGTAGCAAAACTATGCCGTAAGGTATGGACTGATATCTTTTTCTTTATACCTGTCTCTTTAGCAGCAGCTTCAAATATTGCTTCTACAGTTCTAGTTGAAATATGCCTGTCCATTTTTGCTCCAGGGAATAACCACCCATTGAGCTTATATTGTTTCCAATACTTTTTTAATTCTCCCAATGCAACTAACTGCAGAAAGGATCGAATATCTATCCTTTTACCCTTAGCGCTCCTTATATGGATTAAATTTCTATTGCTGTCAATATCTTCAATTCTCAACTTTACAATTTCACTTACTCGTAGTCCTGCAGAATAAACCAGCATTATTATTGCCCTGTGTTTTTGATTTTTAATTGCCCGAAGTATCTGTCCTATTTCTTCCAGACTCAGTACAGTAGGCAATTTATGTTCCTTTTCGAAGAGTCAGCTTTGGGTGCATTAATTTTTAACCAACTTTATTTTTCCTTTACAATTATTAACATTATGCTTGATAAAATCGTTAAACCCAAGGAAAAATAAAATGGCACAAATATATTAATTTTATCCCAGAGCATCCCTGCTATAAGAGAAGCTGGCAGTGCGCACAGGCCAACAACCATTTGAAATCCACCCAAAGTGCTGGCTCTGTATCCTCTTGGTGCCAGTTCTGATACAAATGTTTTTTGAACAGGTTCTAATGCACCTTTATGCAAACCGTATAAAACAAACGTCAAAATAATTGCCAAATAAGTTTGAAGAAAGATGAAAGTCAAACATACCAACCCCCAAAAAATGTAAGATAACATCAATACTGACTTTCTGCCTATTTTATCTGAAAGTTTTCCAAAAGGTAAAGAAAAAACAGAAGCAACAGCTGTAAATACTAAATACAGAACAGGTACAAACGCTATCTGAAAACCAAATTCCTTTGCGTATATCAGCAAAAAAGAGTAACTGAAAGAACCCAAAGCAAAAAAGGAACTTAATAAGAGGAACAACTTAAAGTTCTTATCTAAATCTTTCAGAGAAAGTCCTTTGTAGATTCTAACATTTGCTGGCTTTCTTTCCTTTACCAAAGAGGAGATTAATAACGCACTAATTGCTGATGGTATCGCTGCTATTAAAAACAAATTTCTATATCCCAATAATCCAAAAAATAAAATGCAAACTACAATACCGCACACAGCACCAAAATTATCCATAGCTCGGAGCAATCCAAAGTTCTTACCCCTATTCTCTTTTGTGGAAATATCAGCAATAATAGCGTCCCTTGGAGCAGCCCTTATTTTCCCTGCTCTGTCTAAAATTCTAAATGGAATCAAATGCTGCCAAACTGTTGATAAGGTATAACCAATCCTTGAGAACGATCCAAACAGATAACCTATCCAGACAAAAACCTTTCTTTTTCTTATCCTGTCAGAGATGTAACCAGAGGCTGCTTGTGATAATGAAACAATCGCTTCGCCTAATCCATCTATTAACCCAAGAATAGCCATATTTGCACCTAAAACAGAGGTTACAAATAATGGCCAGATAGGATAAATCATATCCGAGCCTAAATCATTTAAAAATGAGGCCAATGCAAATGTTCCAACTGTCTTTCTTGTCGCCTTTTGGTCCATAGTAATAGCTTATCTCAATTACTGAAACTTACTACGCTTTACTGACCTCAAAGCAAGACGCACTCTGACTGCTATCTATGCGCTTTGTTATCTATGCATTTTGTTATCTATGCGCTTTTTTAATGTCGGATATCTTTCAATTGCACTGTCTAATATCTTTTCTATCAAATTTGGATAGGATATTCCTACTTGTTTAGCAGTTTCTACAAACCCACTGTAATTCATGAACATGCCTGGCATTGAGTTTACTTCTATCAACCATGGTACATCATTGTTATCCATTATGAAGTCAATTCTTGCATAATCTCGACAACGTAATGCTTTATATGCTTTTAAAGATAAATTTTGAATATTTATCGTTTGTTCTTTTGAAAGATTTGCTACAACTGTTTTATCAGTCCTGTATCCCTCATCTGTTTTTAGGTCAAAAGTAAATATTTTTTCCCTACCAGATAGTTCACTAGAAGCTGTTTTTGTTTCTAAAATAGCTAAGAATACAGGGCTCTTGTTACCTACAATTCCTATAGTAAGCTCCCTACCTTTTATGAACTCTTCCACTAATGCAGGTTGATTAAATTTATCAAATATCCTCCTCACGGCAGACCACAATTTCTTCTCAATATCTACAACTGAGTCTTTATATACTCCCCGGCTGGAACCTTCTCTCAATGGTTTTACAATCAATGGAAACTTTAGTATTGGAGACAGTTTCCTAGTAATTCTCTTAATTACTTGATAATGAGGTGTAGGTATTCCAATATTTGTAATTATTTGTTTTGTGATGGATTTGTCTATAGCTAACATATTGGCTAATCCTATATTACCGGTGTAAGGTATTTGTAAAAAGTCAAGTAGAGTTGGAACAAATGATTGTTTACTTTCTCCTCTTATACCCACACTTATGTTGAACACAAGATCCACTTTTTCCTTTCTCAAATTATCAATTAATGTATCATCCCCCTCAAGAAGTACTGTATTATATTCCTTTCCCTGTATAGTCCTCTCGATTGTTTGGAGAGTTTTTCCTTTCATTTTTGGACGCGTCTGGTATATTTTCTTCTCTGTTTCTTTGAAATGTCTTTTATTATATACAATTGCAACTTTTAATGGCAGATTAGAATTCTTTATAATGTTTAAAG
>VGAU01000109.1 GCA_016870675.1 Actinomycetota bacterium
TAAGAAGGAAGTTTTTAAAGATTTCATTATCTCTAAGGGGCTCCAGTGCTCCTTTCATTACTACCATTCCAAGAAATAGAAGTCCAAGCCCAATTATAGTCATTCCAATATTTTTATATCTTCTTCTTTTACTTAAAAAATGCATTAAGAATCCTATGATTATTAGAGGATAAGCCAGCATGTCTATTTTAAAAGATACTAGCTGGGCAGTTACTGTGGTGCCGATATTTGCACCCATTATTATTCCTATTGCCTGTCTTAAGGTTAAGAGACCGGCATTTACAAAACCAACTGCCATTACTGATGTCGCGCTGCTGCTCTGGATAATTGATGTAGTAAAAAGGCCTACCAGTACCGTAGCCCAGGATTTTTTTGTCAGGGTATTTATTACTGTTTTTAATTTATTGGATGTGATTTTCTGGAGACTATCACTGAGTCTAGTGATACCGAAGATAAAAAGGGCCAGCCCACCAACTACTTCTATAACTAATTTAAAATACATAAATTAATGTAAATTTGAATTTATAATGGTCAAAAGTGATTATAATAAAATAAAGTGAATTATTAAATAAAAAAATTTAAATTAATTTTTTTTAATTTTTTTTATGTTTCAGCTAATTTGAAATCTATTGTATGTTTCTTTTTAAAGATTGAAATTATCCTGAAATGACTTTATTTTCAAGTTTTCCAATATTTTCAATATCACAGGTTACCACATCTCCTACCTTTAACAGTTTTTTCTTTTTCATAAATACCCCCACTCCTGCAGGAGTTCCGGTTGATATAAGGTCTCCTGCCTCTAAGGTGATAGACCTGGAGATGTAGGATATAAGCGGGTAAACCCCGAATATCATATCTGATGTATTTCCATTCTGTCTTAGCTCGCCATTCACACAAGATTTAAGGTTCAGGTTTTGCGGGTCAGGTATTTTATCCTTGCTGGCTATAACCGGTCCAATGGGCCCAAAAGTATTAAAACTCTTTGCCCGGTACCATTGACGCTCGTTTTTCTGGATATCCCTGGCAGTAATATCATTCATTATTGTATAGCCATAAATATAATCTGATACTTTATCCTCAGGGATATCTTTCATCTTTCTGCCTATCACGACTGCAAGCTCTACTTCATAATCAAGTTCCTTGACTTCAGGAGGGTATATGATATTTTCCTCATTCTTTATAACGCAGCTCCTTGCCTTTTCAAAAAGCACAGGTTTTTTTGGGAACCGCCCGTCCTGCTCCCGAATATGGGATTTGTAATTCATTCCAACGCATACTATTTTGCCGGGAATATAGGTATTGATATCCGGCTTAAAATGCATTCTTTCTCCTTGATATGTAATTAAATTCTAATTAGTACTTTATTCTAATTATTTTATAATTTTTTAGAAAGACTTTTATGTAAATCTATTTAAAAATTATGCATCTTATATCCATAAGAGAAAAGATATATAATATTTTTGAAGTATTTGAAGTTTTTAACCATTATAAATAGAACGGATTAAGATATTTACTTGATTGTAAAGTAAGTTTTGTATTATTATAATGTGCTGTTAAATATTGCAGAAGATATTATGCCGATTGAAGGTGATAAATATTGCGTTTTGTGGATTATAAATGTAAGGACTGCGGGAGTATTTCAGAGATAATAATAAGGGGAGAGAACGGCTGCCAGATTAAGTGTGGGAAATGTGGAAGCAAAAATATGGTAAAGATATTTGCTCCTGTAGGTTTTAAAAGCTCCTCTGGCGATGGCAGTAATTCAGGAGGTTCACCATCCTGCAGCAGCTGTTCAGGCGGAAGCTGCGCAACCTGCCCTGGTGGTAATTAATAAGCTGGATGATAAATGCAGGCAGGAATACAAAGTACTTAAAATAATCGCAAGGATTACAGCTAATCCAGGCTACTAGTATATTTAAAAAGATTTATAATGAGGTATCCCCCCGGGAAGAAAAAAAGGAAGAGGAAAGAAGTATTAGAAGCTAAAAGATGGGAATAGAGAAATATATGAACGACATAAATGCAAACAATATTATAGAAGTAAAAAATCTGGTAAAGGAATTTAAGGGACTAAGGGCAGTTGATGATATTACTTTTTCGGTAAAAGAAAATGAAATATTTGGATTTTTAGGCCCCAATGGTGCAGGTAAGACAACAACTATAAATATAATATGTACACTTCTATCGAAGACATCCGGCGAGGTTACCTTGGGAGGGTATAATGTAGCCAGGGAAAGAAATAAAATAAGAAATTGTATTGGAATGGTATTTCAGGACCCAAGCCTTGATGACAGATTGACAGCACTTGAGAATTTATACTTTCATGGTCTTCTTTACAATATCCCCCGTAGTGCTTTGAAAGAAAGATCAGAAGAAGTACTTAAAATGGTAAACCTTTCCAGCCGGAAAAATAATCTGGTTATGACTTATTCAGGCGGGATGAAAAGGAGGCTTGAGATTGCGAGGGGGCTGCTGCATTATCCAAAAATCTTATTTTTAGATGAACCGACTTTAGGCCTGGATCCTCAAACCAGAAACAAAATATGGGATTACATTATTAAATTAAAAAAGAGTAAAAATATTACAATCTTTTTAACCTCACATTATATGGAAGAGACAGAAATATGTGACCGGATAGCTATTATAGATGAGGGAAAAATTATTGCGCTCGATAGCCCGGATAATCTTAAAAATACCATTGGAGGGGATATTATCACTATATTGTCTGAGGAAAATGTCAAATTGAAAAAATATATTAAAGAAATTACCGGCAGTGATGTCCATGATGCAAAAGAGGGTGAGATTAGATTTGAAATTAAGGATAGCTCCAGCTTTATCCCAAAATTTATTAAAAATAGTCCTGTAAAGATTTTATCCATTAGCGCCAGAAAGCCAACTTTAAATGACGTTTTTCTGGATCTTACCGGCAGGGAAATAAGAGAGGAAAATGCCAGTGCCAGGGATAATTTAAGAATGCGGATGATGAGGAGAATGAGACATTGAAAAAGGAATTAATCGGCGTATACACAATATGGCTAAGAGATATTAAAAGATATTTTAGAGACAGGCCAAGAATAATTGCTTCTTTTGCCCAGCCAATCCTTTTTTTATTTGTTCTCGGAACCGGAATTGCGAGCTCCTTTAGTACCTTTGGGGGTGGAAGTGGCGGAGATTTTCTGAACTTTATGTTTCCGGGTATTGTTGGCATGACTGTTCTATTTACTTCTTTCTTTAGCGCTATGTCAATTGTCTGGGATAGAGAATTCGGATTCTTAAAAGAGGTTCTGGTTGCACCTATTTCCAGGACTTCTATCGTTGTTGGGAAACTGCTTGGCGGTTCCACCATAGCTATGATCCAGGGAGCTATTATACTACTGTTCAGCCCCCTGCTTAAAATTCCTATTACTTTTGTAATATTTTTTAAAATAATAGGTATAATGTTCCTGGTCGCCATGACTATTGCCACTCTTGGAATTGTCCTTGCCTCGGTAATAAAATCAATGCAGGCCTTTCAGGTAATAACCAATTTTTTACTAATGCCTATGTTTTTCCTTTCAGGTGCTCTATTTCCATTAAATAACACGGTGAGATGGATGAATATAGTTGCCAAAATTAATCCCCTTTCTTATGGAATTGATTCAATGAGGTTTGCAATGTTAAACAATCCGGCTTTTCAACTGTATCCATTGTGGCTGGATATTGTGGTATTGGCATCCGTAACTGTAGTAATGAGCATACTCGGGTCTTTCTTATTCAGCAGGCAGGATTAAAAATAGGCCTGGATAATAGATAAATCTTTCGGGTATTTATAAATTAATCGGGAGATCTTTTTTATATGATGATACTGGCTTCATTAAAAATTTTTAACGCTACCGGTTGGCTTACCGAGATTAATTCAGCTAGACTACCCACCTTGTAACTACCCAGTTCTTTGGCAAGTATAATATCGGAATCAAATAATATATTCCTTTGTTTTTCAGTAATTGTGGAGAGAATGCTTATGGGATAAAGTTTCTTTGTTTCAATAAAGTATTGTAAATTTTCCATCTTTGGGTAATGCCAGGCTAAGATTTTCAAGCCTACACAACTGGCATATTTTATGACATCTGATGTGCATTTGGTATTGGTAACCAGCCAGGCTTCAAAACAGGTATTATTATTGTTATCTTTTTCTCTGTAAGCCTTTTCAATATCCAGAAATCTGCTGTGAATATAAAGGGCGGTTTTTATGTCGGATTTTATTCCCGGTGAATTGTGGTACTTACACTCTATCAGACAAACCTGGTTTCCTTTTTTTGCAACGACATCAACTTCATGATCAACACAATAACCATTTAAAATTTGCCCTACCTCAGTAATAAAACCATATTCTCTTAAAATCTTTGCTATGTATTTTTCAAAAACAAATCCTTCCGGACCCATATCCATGATAGCTCTTTTTAATGAATACTTTAGAGCTACTCTTGGTTCCAGCACTCTCAGATGACTCAGAGCCCTGCGATAGATTTCATCGGTGCTCATATTATCTTTTACTTTTTTATTTATTGTTTTGGTTGCTGTTGTGGCAATTTCAGGAGAAGCTCCGGCTTTTATAAAAGAGGAGCTTATTTTTTCTTCATCATACTGTTCTATTTTGCCATCGGCTTTTACAATGTATTTTCCCATAAGTCTATATAATTATATTTTTTAAAGTTACATTATAACATTTTTTTAAAGTAGATTACTGTGGTCTTGAATGAAATTTTTCAATATATACTGCTGATGATTATTGATCTGTAATAAATATAAATTAAAGTTGGAGTGAACTCAATCCCTTGGACGTATCGTATACTAAAATTAGTTAAATTAGAATAACTGATGAGACTAGTTTTTGGGGGAAAGGTCACCTGGAGAAATTTTAAATCTTACGCTACTTAAAATACTAGAATAACAAAGATTTGATCTTACGATCTTAAAAGATAAAAAAATGTAGTAATAATTTCCCATAAAGTTTATGCGTGTATAATGAATTTTCCTAATATTCTAGAATAGAAATAGATAAATTGTAATATTTATATTACTCTTGATTTTGTATGACTGAAAGTTAAAGGGGGTAATAAAAAATGAAAAAGTCAAATAATCCCTGTTACAGTTTTTGTTACATTTCCTTGTTAAAATTCATAATGTTAATAGAGACACCTAAACGCACTCAGGATTTCCATGATGAGTTTAAAGTTTCATAGGTATCATTCAGCACCAAATTCATTGCAGGCGTCAATAACATTTTTTATATATACAAAAACTGGACTCCCGCCCATTAATACAGCAACTTCAGCTGTTTCCAATATTTCCTTTTTTGTGGCCCCAAATTCAATAGCATTATACACATGTAAAGCAATACAAGGTAAACAATGTGAGTTCATAGCTAATGCTATAGATATAAGTTCCTTTGTTTTTTCATTGAGAGCTCCTTTCCTTACGGTACTATCATAAAAGCTCATAAAGTTTCTAAGATAATCAGGAGAATCTTTACTCATCATTTCGAAAGCCTCATTTAACTCCCCAAACATATCCTTCATATCGGAAACTTTTTTCTTTTTCATATTAACTCTCCTTTCATAATTTGAAAAATTGATACTTCTGCTTTAATAATAAAATATAATATAAAAATACTAATTCAATTATAAGCTATATAACAACTAATTTAAAAAACTTTCAATTATTAATTTTACAGCTTTATCTTCTCTTAAACCTTTTGACATTAAAGTTTGAAGCTGCTTCGAATTAAAACTATCTATAGAAGCCTCATAAGCTGTATGAACTTTTATATTTTTGACTTCAACAGGTGGTGCTGTTGCTGTATGTGTATTTATACTATTTTGCCTAAAAAAAGCATTATAATTAAATTAGCTTTCATTACATTCATCGCAGAGACCAGTAAATAGGACCTGGTAGCTGTCTATTTTAAACTTGCAGTTATCAAGAATATCCTTCTCTGCGCCACCCTTGAGTCTTATCTCTATAGAATTGTTAAGGAATTCATTATTAGTGATAATCTTTTTACATTTATTACAAACCATATATATGAAAGTTTGCTTATGGCAATCCTCAGCAAGCATATAATACGTTTTCCCACTACCAAATATGATCCTACAAATTATCTGAAGTCTGCTTAAAAGTTCCAATGTTCTATAGATTGTAGCAATACCAATATCAAGATTATCTTTTTTTACTTCCAAATAAAGACTGTCTGCATCATATAATTTTAAGGTTTCCCCCATGATTTTAATTATTATTTCCCTGGATTTGGTAAGTTTATATCCAGCCTTTATAAGTTTTTCT
>VGAU01000110.1 GCA_016870675.1 Actinomycetota bacterium
TAGAGAATAGGTGTAAGAATCAGAAACCTTATTTTTAATTCTACTTTCAATAACGCCGTACAGCTCATCGAGTATATTTTTTTTCGAGTTCTCTTTGAAATATTTTTTAAAATCTAAATTATTATCAATATTTTCCAGAGTTCTGTAAAAGCAGCTTTTCATCCCGGTATGACAGGCATTTCCTACCTGTTCTACACTAATAAGCAAGGCATCCCCATCACAATCATATTTTATTTCTTTTATTTTCTGTATATTTCCTGAGACTTGCCCTTTATTCCAGAGCCTTTTTTTTGTTCTGCTCCAAAACCAGGTTGTTCCTGTACTAAGGCTTTTTTTAAGAGATTCTTTATTCATATAAGCCAGCATAAGAACTTCATTTGTTTTATAATCCTGGATTACAGCCGGGATTAGACCAGTATTTTTATTCTCTTTTGTATTAATTTTTTTACCCTTTTTCATAACTCCTTAATTCCTTTTTACATTACATCAGTTTTTTATATCCTTACATTTATTCCTTCAGATTTTAAATACTCCTTAGCTTCTCTTATCCTATATTGTCTATAATGAAAAATAGATGCTACCAGAACTGCATCAGCACCTGCATATTTAATTACATCTCTTAAATGTTCCAGTTTTCCAGCTCCACCTGAAGCTATAACCGGTATGTTTACAACAGATGTAACTGCACCGGTAAGGTCTATATCATAACCATCCTTTGTTCCGTCCTTATCCATACTTGTAAGCAATATTTCACCTGCTCCAAGCTCTTCTACCCTTTTTGCCCAGTCAACTGCATTTATACCGGTAGGAGTTCTTCCTCCATTTAAATATACCTCCCAGAAATCTTTATTCTTATATTTTGCATCAATAGCAACCACTATACATTGACTCCCAAAAATCTTTGAAGCTCTGTTTATTAAAGAAGGATCCCTGACCGCAGCTGTGTTTATTGAAATCTTATCAGCGCCTTTTCTTAATATTTCCCGTATATGTTCTATCCTGCTTATACCTCCACCTATCGTATATGGTATAAATACTTTTTCGGCAGTCTTACTTGCAAGATCAACTACTGTTTTTCTCCTTTCGTGGGAAGCTGTTATATCTAAAAATACAATTTCATCAGCGCCCTCCTTATCATAGAAAGCTGCCAGTTCTACCGGATCACCCGCATCCTTTATATCCACAAAATTTATACCTTTTACTACTCTTCCCTTATCTACATCCAGACAGGGAATTATTCTTTTAGTTATCATTGTCCCAGTCCAATCTCTATTGCTTTTCTTAAATTAATTTTAGCTTTTTCTTCGTATAAAGCTTTTCCTATTATTATTCCGCTAATCCCCATATTTTCTATTTTTTTCAAATTAATAATGTCCTCCAGGCTCCCTATCCCACCTGCAATTATAAATTTCATTTTAGAACTTCCTAAAATTTTCTTAATAAATTCAAGATTAACACCTTTAAGTATGCCATCCCTTGATATATCTGTAATAATTACTTCCATTACACCTAATTTTTCCACTTTTTTTATAAATTTAAATATGCTGTTTGCAGATTTTTTTTGCCACCCATTTTTAAAAATCATTCCATTTCTACCATAATCAAGACTCAAAATCACCCTGTTTTTATAATCTGAGATGCTCTTCTTTAAGAAATCTATATCTTCTATAGCTTTAGTTCCCAGAATAACTTTATCTATACCGTTTCCAAGAACCTTTTTGATTGCTTCAGAATTTCTAATTCCTCCTCCATACTGTATTTTTATATCTATTTTCTGTTTTATTCCAAATGCTACTTTCAGATTCTCTGTCTTGCCAGTTCTTGCACCATCCAGATCAACAATATGCAGCCATTCTGCCCCCTCTCTTTTCCATTTTTCTGCTACCTCGACGGGGTCGTCAAAATATTTTTTTTTGGTATCAAATTTACCTCTGGTCAGTCTGACACAAGCACCGTCAATCAAATCTATTGCTGGTATTATTATCATTAACCTTTTTCCTTTACTATATTCCAAAAATTTTCTAGCAGTCTTAAACCGCCAGTACTGCTTTTTTCCGGATGAAATTGAAACCCGTAAATATTGTCATGTTCAATACTTGCTGCTATTTCAATACCATAATCTGTGGTACTGCTTACAACATATTTGCTTCCCGGTATAATATAATATGAATGAACAAAATAAAAATTGTCCCCCTCTTTTATTCCGGAAAGTATTTTGCTATTCCTTTTTAATATCTTTAATTGGTTCCACCCCATATGCGGTACTTTAACAAACTGCGGTATTTTCTCAACAGAACCTTTTAATATACCGAGCCCCTTGTTTTTACCATTTTCCAGGCTATACTCAAAAAGCAGCTGCATTCCCAGACATATCCCTAAAAAAATTTTCTTTCTTATATTTTCTTTTAAAACTTTAATCAGATTCAATTTTTTAAGATTTTTATATGCATCCTTATATGCACCGACACCCGGCAGTACCAGCGCTTTAGCGTTACTTATTACTCTTGCATTGCTGGTTACTCTGACATTAGCGCCAATTCTCTTAAAAGCATTTTTCACACTGCTGATATTACCCATATTATAATTTATTACTGCAATATACATTTTAATCCTGTTATATCCTGATCCGGTATTTTATTTTTGATTTATCATTAATGTTACTTAGGTAAAACCGGTCTTTTACAACCTATATTAAACCTTTAGTTGAAGGTATGGTACCGGTTCCTGACTCCCTGCTTGCATCATGGAGAACAATACTAAAAGCTTTAAAGATTGCTTCTATGATATGGTGAGAGTTTAAGCCAGTATTTTTATTTATATGAAGATTTATAAAACTATTATTAACCAGAGCCCTGAAAAATTCTTCAATTACGATGGTCTCCATTCCATCAAGTTTCTCATATTCCACATCAACATTATACCTCAGATAAGCTCTTCCTCCTATATCAATGGATACAGTTACCTCTGCCTCATCCATTGGTAATAAGATATATCCGAATCTTTTAATTCCTTTTTTATTTTTCAGGCAGTCAAAAATAGCCTTACCCAGACAAATGCCTACATCTTCCACTAAATGGTGGCAGCCCGCCTCCAGATCACCGGAAGCCTGGAGTTTCATATTAAAATTGCCATGTCTGGTAAAGCTTTCAAGGATATGGTTAAAAAAAGGTACTGAAGTCTCTATATCCGCAATTCCACTACCATCCAGATCAAATTCAAGTGTTATGTTAGTTTCTTTAGTCTTTCTAATTATTTTTGTTTTTCTTTTCATTTTTCTTTTTTTATTTTATTACATTTTTAATGTTATTTATAAAATTACTTATTAAATCATATTTAACCCTATAACTTGCAATATTGGCAATTAACCTGGTTGTTGAAACAACAATCTCTTCCATTTCCACTAAATTATTCTCTTCCAGAGTCTTACCTGTAGAAGTTATATCCAGTATCTCGTCAGCAATTCCTAAAATAGGAGCCAGCTCTACTGAACCATGCAATTTTATTATTTCTACCTGTATACCTTTCTGATCAAAATATTTTTTTGCAATGTTTGGATAACTGGTAGCAATTTTTATAGAACCAAAATGCCCGTAATACTCCTTTACTTTCTCAACACAATCTTTCAGGGTAGCTAAAATTATCCTGCATTTTCCATTTTTTAAATCCAGCAGTTCATATACATTACTTTCCTTTTCCAGCAGGACATCTTTTCCTGAAAAGCCGATATCACAGGCACCATGTTCAACATATACCGGAACATCCATTGGACGTGAGAGAATATATTGTATTGAATCCTTTCCAGAATATATAAAAAGCTTCCTGTTTTTTTTCGTCAAGGGCTCTATATCATATCCTGCTTTTTTTAATATATCCAGGCACTGTTCAAATAAATATCCTTTTGGAATAGCAACTTTAATTCCTTTTTTCATTTTTAAACTCTTTTATAAATTCGCTTGTCTTTTTTACTTTCTTTATATTCTTATTAAGATCAGTTATTTTAACACTTTCTAAGTCCGGCTCAACTTCAACAAGTAAATCGCAATCTTTTCCCCCGGCAAAATCTTCCAGATTAGATACATCTTCAAAAGATAATTCTACAATAATATCACTATCACGCAACTTGCGAGCCATTCTGATTAATTCTACGTTATTTTTATTATCCCGGCACTTAAGTAAAATCTTTAATCTTTCTCTTAAGTCCATCTTCTCTATAGCTTTGTGAGCTAAATCAATATCCAGAGCAAATCCAGTCGCAGGAATATCCAATCCAAATTTTTTTATTAGTCCATCATACCTTCCACCACTACCCAGGATATCGGTTACATTTGGACAGTAAACCTCAAATAAAAGTCCGGTGTAATAATCAAAATCCCTTATAATACTGAAATCAGTAACAAGATAACCTCCACAGTCCAGTTTTTCTAATATATTATATATTCGCTTGAGATAATTAAAACTTTTAATTACTTTTTGCTCTTTTATTTTTGAAATTAAACTGGATATTTTCTTAATGTCGCTCTCTGGCTGTATTAATTTTACAAAAATCTCTGCTTTGTCTTTATTTTTTTTATTTAGAAAATTCTCCAGTGCAACAAAGTTTTTCTCAGCAACTGTCCTTCTAATATATTCACTATCTCCTGGGTTGAGTTTAAACCAGTCACATAATCCTTCAATAAACTCAACATGTCCTAATCCTATCTTATAATCACGTATATTCAATCCATTCAAAATATTTATTAATATAACCAGAATCTCTATGTCTGACATCACAGCATTTGATGAGCCAATAAACTCCAGACCTGCCTGATTGTAGACTCTCCTTACACCCTTTTGAATATCTGATTGCCTGAAAGAATCTGCAAAATAACAAAACCTTACAGGCAGCTGGCTTTTCTTTATTCTCATCCCTGTAAGTCTCGCTATAGGTATTGTCATATCAGTTCTAAGAGATACCGGACTCCCGTCAACATCAAAAAAGTTAATTAGTTTATTTTCCCAATTTTTGCCGACTCCGATTGAAATATTTTTTGTATATTCGATTGCTGGAGTTTTAACTTCACCATAACCCCATAATTTAAACTCTCTTTCCATTATTCTTTTTATGTTATTTCTCTCTCTCGATTCAAACGGAAATATATCCCGTAATCCGAACGGTAATTTAAAAACCCGATTATCTTTTTTATTCCCAAACATATTTTCCTCAAATTACTATATATAAAAAATGTATTTTATCACAATACAATATTTTAAAAAAAGGTTCAATTTTTAAGATTCTTCTGATATTCTGCTAAGTCTGCCCTTTTCACTAACAGGTTTATAATCCTGGTCAACTGTTAAATTTTTACCATCAATAAACATAGTTCTAATTGCACCCTTTGCCGCTTTTACTCCACATAAGTGTGGAGCATCCAGTACACCTATCTTTATTGCCTTAGAAATTATAGCAGGAGATATTAACGGATCCTTGTATTTATTATCTTTATCCAATTTCTTTATTTTATCAATAATCAATTTGGCATCTGCAATTAATTCTTCTTTTCTTTGCCAAACCCTTTCATCCAATTTCATATCGGGACAACCACACAGATAATTCTCTATGACTTTTTTTGTTATCTTTACACTTTCTATAATATCTTCAGGCTTTGCAGCGTGATCTGCTTCACAATATGCGACAACATGTACAATGTCGGGATCCAGCTGCATCTGAAGCAGAGTTGAAGAAGCAAGCTGACCTTTACCCTTATCAAAATCAGTTGGATAGCTGTACAATCCTGACCTGGTTTGCCTGATTGTTGTAAAATTTTTATCATGAAGAGATTCTACCAGTTCCACTTTAGCTAACATTTTTGCTAAATCCATTGTAAATGAAGTTTCCGGAGGAGTATTGAACATATATTGGGAAATATAAACTTTCACTCCCATCATTTTAGCATTATAAGCAGCAATGTAAGCAGCTGCCACTGCGATAGAATCAGGAGAGTAACGCAGGCTCCAATGATGAGACTCATTGACTTCTACCGGCACATCTCTCTGGCCATGCCATTTCATTACTGATTGATTTTCAGCAATCGACTCTTCCACTTTTCTTTCGCTTCTATTGTCAAGCTCATTATACCAGCAAAGAGGAACGGCACACCATGCATTATTAATATTATCCAGAAGAACCTTTGCCATTTTTATAATATCATTTGTACCACTATAACATCGTAGCAGTGGATAATTACCCGTTCTTGATGCAACATAAAGACTTTTAAAATCCTTTTCACTTCTAAGGGGAACTCCTCCAGCGCCATTTTGTTTTATATCTATTTTTT
>VGAU01000111.1 GCA_016870675.1 Actinomycetota bacterium
CTTTAAAAACTTCCTTCTTACTTTCAGCAGAAACCCATTCTATGGGATACTGGCAGGGCTTGCCTTGACTGCACTCCTGCAGAGCAGCTCAGCTACAATTGGCCTTCTTATAGCTCTCGCTTCTCAAGGACTTATACCTATAGGAGCTGCTATTCCAATCCTTATAGGAGATAATATCGGTACCTGTTCAACTGCTCTGATATCAAGCATCAGCACAACGGTTACCGCTAAAAGAACCGCCTTTTCCCATCTACTATTTAATATATTCGGAACTATAATATTTGTTATTCTATTATATGGATTCAGGCTTGAGCCTTTAATTGCAAGTTTAACCGTGGAAAGTGTTCCTCACCAGATTGCAAACATTCATACTATTTTTAATGTAGTTACCACCATAATCCTGTTCCCAATGATTGGATTATTTGAAAAGATAGTTATAAAATTTGTCCCGGGCAAGGATATAATAGTGCCTAAAAATGCGTTATATCTGGATAGTAGACTAATTGGTACCCCATCTCTTTCATTAGAGCAGGCAAAAAAAGAGTTATTAAGGGTAACCAAAATAACTCATACCATGTTAAATCTTTCATTTGAAAGACTGCATAAAAAGGACATCGTTATTGAAAAAAAGGTACTTGACAGGGAATCTGCTGTGGACAGCATTACAGAAGACATAATAAGATACCTGACTAAAGTATCTCAAAAATCATTGGGTTTAAGACTATCCAATATGCTAACCAATTTATATCATATAGCCTATGACGCAGAAAGAGCTGCTGACCATGCTGAGAGCATACTCTATTTAATGCTTGTAAAAGAAGAGAATAATATGACTTTTAGTAAAATTGCTTTTCAGGAACTAGAAACGGCACATGATAAAGTCAACCATCTGTTTAATATCTTAATATCAGGTATGGAAAATAACAATTTAGACAAGCTCAAACAGTGCGAAAAAATTGAATCTGAAATAGATTTAATGGTAAAAGAAATAAGGATAAACCACCTAAAAAGACTCCAGAATGGTGAATGTATGCCGCTTTCAGGGGTTGTTTTTGCAGATATTATTTTACATCTTGAAAGAACAGGGGATCTTCTTTTTGGGATATCAAGAAATCTGTTAAATATCGAACAATATTAGTTTAATCAAAGAATGATATGAGAAAAGTGATAATTAAAAGCATTCCCTTTGCATTGAGCTGTTGGGGATTAAATATCCGCGGTATTGCCTGTGTCAATATATAAGCCGACCCCAGAATTAATACAAGACTATTTATTAATGCCGCCAGTAATGAGTATCTTCTATATCAATATGAATATTATACATAATATTGGAACCGTAATAATAACCTCAATTGGAGATATTTTTATTCCTGAATTATTTACTTACTACAGGACAAGAAGATACCCCCCAGATTCCAGGACCGGTATGAGCACTCATAACTGTGGTTATTTCAGTTAAAATCAGCTCGTCAATCTTAATTTTGTTGTCCTCTTCTATCATCTTTTTAAGTTCTAAAGCTGGATTGATATCAGAGCCATAAAAGATACCAATTTTTTTCTTTACGGTAGAAAATGGATCAAAAGAATCTTTCCTAATCTGCCTGTAAAGCTCAATAATAGAATTTCTTTTATTCCTTACAAATTTCTTTAGCTTTACCTTTCCATTAGTGTCTATAGTAATAATTGGTTTTAGTTTTATTGATTTAGATAAAAACTTTCCTAAGAAAGGCGCCCTGCCTCCTCTAAATATATATTCAAAATTTTCAAAAGTGGCAAACATCCTATTCTTCCTTATCATAAAATCTATAATACTAGCTATTCTTTCTTCACCTTCACCCCTTTTTATAGCTCTTGCAGTTTCCAAAACAATAAAACCCAGATTGATGGCGGAAGTTTTGGAATCAATAACTTTTATTTTAGCTTGAGGGAAAAATCTTTTGGCCTGATCTGCTGAATTTGAAGTAGCAGAGAGCTTTGAACTAACATGAATTGAATAAATTAAAGTTTTTTTCTGTCTCTCTATTAAATCTCTGTAAACCTCTACAAAATCACCTACAGAAGGTGTGGAGGTAAATATTTTTACTCCAGCTTCCAGCTTTTCATATACTTCACTACTGGTTATTTCCTTTCCCTCCAGAAATAATTTTCCGCCAAATCCGATATATAGAGGCACCACTCTTATTTTATATTTACTGGCTAACTGTTCGGGAATATCAGATGTAGTATCTGTAACTATAGCAATATTTTTCATTGATTTATTCTTTATTAAGTTTGAAATCCATTTTACAATATTTTAAATAAAAAAATACTACTTTTTTAAATTTAAATTAATCTTTTGTAGAATTAAAACTTCTAAGAAAAAAAATAAAATAAGGTTTAAAGTTTTCATAGATCATCTTAAGAAATGATGAAAAGATGAAAGGCAGGCGGGGCTGGCTCGCTTTTCATCATTTCTAATTGGCTGTGACATTAAGATTTTTCATTGTAATCCATATTTTCCAAATAATAATATATAATGATACCTGCAGATTATAATCTTACAATTATAATTTATTTTCCATACCTGAAAACTCACAGTTTGACTCTAAAGTAATGCTAATGGAAATAGTTTATAAAAAAAATTGACTAATGTTAATTATCATGTATAAGAATTTTTTTATTACCGGCTATCCTGGCAGTGGGAAAACCACGATTTTCAATAACATTGTAACTGATCTTAAGGAGAACATCCCTGATCTACATTTATATGGATTTATTACCAGAGAAATTAGAGAGGAAGGAAGTCGTGTTGGCTTTAGTATAGAAAATTATGATGGTAAAAAGGGCATTCTCTCACACATTTATTATAAGGAAGGTCCTAAGGTAGGAAAATATAGGGTTAATTTAAGAGATTTTGAAAATGTGGGAATGAATACTTTGCATCATGCACTAAGAGATTCTGGTATTAAGATAATTGTCATAGATGAAATTGGAAAGATGGAGCTATTTCACCCTGACTTTTTAAAAATTATAGAGAGAATCATAAATTCGGAAAATATTTTACTGGCAACTATTTCTTACAAAATAACAGAACTCCTGGCAAAGTTTGGAAATAGAAGTGATACTTTAATTTTTAACTTAGAAAATGCTCCAAAAGATACAAGGAAAAGAAAGGAATTAAAAGAGAAAATATTAAAAAGTATCTTAAAAAGGCTCTAAATCAGCAATTTTAACTTAAAATCTCTATTAGTCCTATTGAATTTATAAGAATTTGCTTTTGGATCTCCCAAGTATAAAACACGAAAAAACGATATACTCTGATATTATAATTATTAAAAATTTTTAAAAATTCTCAGCAATTAATAATCCTGGGTGGTTTCTTATGATGAATTAAGTGAAAGAATAGCCAAATTTTTTGTATTAATAATGAAATTGCCCCAAGATTTATGAATAAGCTATTTTTCTATAAGTTTTTGGCCTGTCAATTGTAATTTAATATATTATTGTTGTCCAAAGTGAGGTATGGTGGGTGGTATTGGATTTGAACCAATGACCTCTGCGATGTCGACGCAGCGCTCTAACCGGCTGAGCTAACCGCCCGTATTATTGATTTTATCAGAATACTGAAGCTTAAGTCAAAAAAACTATTTTCATTCATTCTTTCTTGCTATAAAACTAAGAATTATAAGATAAATTATTAAGAAGATACTAAAGATTGCTCCAGGGACAGATGCCTTTTAACTGAATAGTCTGAGTGCAACAGTCGCTGCAAAAGGGCTATTTTTTGTTGTACCAAAAAGAATAAGACTTTTTCTAATTGAACTTTTATATTTTAATTTTTCAAGAATTAAATTTAGTAAGAAACACAAACCTAAAATTGATTCCATTTATTTATATGATCCTTTCGATTATTTTCTTTATTACGTATCTGATTTGAATAAAAATTATATTAAATTTTTTATTTTAAGTCATTAAAATAATCTTTTAAATTGGAATTTAATCAGTTTGAAAGTATAATATTTAGCAGGTTTTATAATCAAGGAGGTTAGAAATGGCAAGAAGAGTTTATTTTAGAGAGATTTATTTATACATTGTTTGCCTTATTGCACTTGTAATCTTCATAGTGGGACTCGTTATGGTTTATAATGGCGCTATCAACTACATAAAACCAACAACATACATGACAAAGTCCAGCATGATGACTATTTATTCAGCAACAGATCAATACCAGGACCTATCCAAAGAGGAAATAGACCAATTAGCCGAAGATGAACTGAATGCCTCCCTTCAGAGTGAAAAAGATAGAGCATTTAAAGATTTACTGAGGGGAATACTTCTGGCGGTTATAGCAATTCCGCTATTTGCCTTTCACTGGAGAAAAGCTCAGACAATGTGGCGTACAGGTTTGGAGACAAAAGATACCGATTGAAATATCTTCCTTTTTTATACGGTGGGTATGAATTTTATGGATTAATTAAAACTTGAAACAAATTTTAGAAATTTTCTTAACTAAATTACGAATGGAGGAAATAATGAATATCCGTTCTTATTCCATCCTTGTCCGGCAATCATGTTACTGCTCCTGGGATTTCATCATTAAAACTAGGCCAGCCGCACCCTGACTTAAATTTACTTTTAGACCTATACAGCAGTTCTCCGTACTGCCGGCAGACATAAATACCCTCTTCGAAGAAGTTTTCATACTTACCGCTAAATAGCGGCTCGGTACCTTTTTCAATTATTACTCTTTTTTCCAGAACAGTAAGCTTTCTTTTTTTCATTACGTCACTTAAACGCCTAGAGACAGCAACTATGATTTTATTAATTCAGCTGCAAACTTCTCCAGTCTTTCTCTGTAACCCTTCTCCAGGGGACCTTTCATATCCATTACTTTTACTCTAAAACCATCTGTAATTTTTATCATTCCTTTGGATTGGAGAAGCTTTTCCATAAATTTAAGAGCTTTTACCCGCGGATCTATATAAGTAGTCATAAGTGCATATTTTGCACCATCTTTTACCGGTTTGAAGCTTCTTAAAAAACTCCTCATGCTTAAAGGAAGCATAAACATTCTTACCGGTGAACTAAAAACATAAATATCTGCCCAGGGTAATGTGGAAGGCTTTAAATTTCTAACCGAAAATATTTCAACATCCTGGCTTTTATTTCTTAATAATTCCTGAAGGCCAGCAGCTAAAATTTTACCGTTGCCGTATTTTGATTCATATATGATTAGAATTTTCATTTATAAAAATTTTTACAATTTCTAATATTTTAAAAAAAGCAACTTTGAAATTTTATTTTCTTTGATAATAAATACCCTCTTTTAATTTTTTTAATAAATATAAAATTCTATTAAAATCGTCTTTTTTAGAAAGCATCATGTCTCTAATTAAGTTAAAATTAGAATTCTTAGAAGTTTCTTCATCTATAATTTTTCTTAAAAATTCGGAGGTTTGATTTGTACATATCTTACTCATTTCTTTTCCTAATAATACAATTCCAGCAACTTGATTATCAAAATCTTCACTTTCTAATAATTGTAACTCTGATTCATATAGTTTTTCAAAAATTCCTGCATTTTCATAATTTTTCATAATGAATAATAAATCTTCTGCATCTTTTGATCTATTAGGAAAGTTATCCCTCCACGCAAATAACTTTAAGATTGCTAGACCTGGTAAAGTCGATATTTTAACTTCCAACTTTGGATTGTTCTGTAACCTAACTAAAGTTGAATAATTATAAACTTCATTAAATCCCCTGACGGACATAGTGACCTCATTTTCAGGTGGCCAGATTATTCTTTCATTTTTGCCGGATATACCTCCAAATGGAACTATATCAATTATAATATTATTATAAAGAATTCTATGTTTTTCTTTTAATTTTTTGAAATTTCTAGACTTTTCTAAGGTATTGATTAGTTTTTCAAATCTATTCCAGCTCGAAACTTTAATTCCTAAATCAATATCTATTGTTATTCTGGGCGTTTTAATTTCATAAAAATATTCCATTATAATATCTCTTGCTAATGCACCAACTATAAAAAAAGATATATTAAGGGAATCAGTTACTTTTTTTATTTCTTTAATTGTTGAAATATATGAACTATCAATTTTCCCTGATATGTCTATTAATATATTTTTCATAAATCATCCTGGCTGTTTCTATAACTCTTTGATTACCTGTATTAATTAAATCTGCATATATTAAAATTGGGTTAACTATTTCTTTAAATTTATTATTTTTGTTAACTTTTTAGAATT
>VGAU01000112.1 GCA_016870675.1 Actinomycetota bacterium
GTGATGAAAAATAAAATTTTAAAGAAAAATAGTTGACAGGAGTGAAGGTATAATACATCATAATGGTATAACATATAGCCAATAACAGACTTAATAATATATGGCTCATTTAAAAAATATTGTTGATAATCGAACATACGTTTGCTAAAATAACCCCAAATAAATATGTTCGAAAGGAGACATAAAATGACTAAAGATCTAAAGCATTACCTATATGTAGTTTTTTCTAAGCTTTCTTTTGATGAAAGAAGAGAAATTATTGCTTATCTTAAAGATATGAATCTAAATTCTGATACAAGCTTTAAAGATATCATTGATGAAATTAGGGAGAAGCGCTATAGCAACGGATTTTTCTGCCCCCATTGTGAAAGCAAAAAAGTGGTGAGATTTAGCTCCTACCGCAGCCGTCAGCGTTACTTGTGCAGGTCATGCAAGAGGACCTTTACAGATCTTAGCAAAACTGCCCTGCATTACATACACAAAAAAGAGAAGTTTTTTAATGCTATAAAGTTAATGCTTAAAGGATGCTCTCTTACTGAAACTGCACAAATTGTAAAGGTAAGTATACCCACAGCTTTTAATTGGCGGCATAAGATTCTAGAAAACCTGCATAATTTAGAAGATTGCAGTCTTTCTGGGATAGTGGAAGCTTAATGACACATTTTTTCTCCACTCCCAAAAGGGAAACCGCAATATAGCTAGACCTGCCCGAAAAAGAGGAGGTAAATCTAAAAAGCGTGGGATAAGTTTAAGACCAGGTGTGTGTACTGGTAGCAAGAGACAGAAATGATAATACCATATCAGAGGTTGCCACCTTTGGCCGTCCCTCTACAGAGGAAATAGATAAAGTACTGGAGGGTAGTTTGGCTAAAGATTGCATTTTCTTAAGCGACAAACACCCTAGTTTTAGGTGTTTTGCAATGCAGAAAGGGCTGCAGTATAAGAGCCTAAATTTAAACAAGGGTATCCGGGTGGTAAAAGGAATTTATCACATACAAAATGTAAATTCCTATCACAGCTGTTTAAAAATCTGGATGAATAGATTTAAAGGAGTGGCTACTAAGTATCTAAGCAATTATCTGCACTGGTTTGAGTTTATTGACAGCATAGGAAAGGATAAAATCCAAAAAGTAGCAGAAATAGATCTGCTCCTTAGGGCATGTTCAGTTAAGGCAGTGTAAAAAATCAACAATATTTTTAAAATGAGCCTAATATATTTAATAGGGGGAAATAGGAGGAAAGAAAGTAAATGAGTGATGAAAAGCAGGTAGTTAAATTTAAGTCAATTCCAAGAGTTAAGATCCCCGAAATGTTAGTTTCTAAAATAAAGGAAAAGATATTTTCAGGGGAATTGAGGGTTGGAGATAAGCTTCCAAGCGAAAGAGAGTTAAAAATACAGTTTAACACAAGCAGGATTACTGTTAGGGAAGCTATTAGGACGCTTGAAACTCTTGGACTTATAGAGGTGCGAAGAGGAGCTGGAGGAGGAGCATTTGTTCAGGAAATTAACTCAACTTGTTTTGCCGATTTTCTTTCCGATATGTTAGCACAGGGTATTCTTGATATCTCTGATATTACAGAGGTGCGATTAATGTTGGAGCCACAGGTAGCTCGACTTTCAGCTGAAAGGGCTAATGAGGAAGATATCTCTCAGATGAGAGAATGCATAGATAATGCCAAGCTTCATATATCGGAGCCTAAAAGACCTCGCAGTACTAATATCGCTTTTCATAATTTGGTAGCTAAATCTACGCATAATAAGATGATATACTTTGAGATAACCTCTATTACAAGGATTATGATTAAAAATGTAGATTATTCTACTCTGGATAACCACGACATATCAAGTACGATAAAAAGGCATGAGAAAATATTTAGAGCGATTGAAAAACGAAAACCTGAAGAAGCTTTTAAGGAAATGTATAATGATATAAAAATGATACATTTAGCACTTAAAAAATATGAAAAAAACAAATAGTTATTTTTAAAAGCGAGGGCTTTTTATAATGGAGAATATTAATACGAATAAAATAATTATAAAAGCTTTTAGTAAGTATTTGTCATTTATAATATAATATTGGTTATTTTTAACTGGGTAGCTAAAACATTAAAATATTAAGCGCTATAATGCCTCTAGAAGCGACGAAAAGAGTAAGGTATACATTTATTTATATACCCCTAATATACCCCTAAAAGAAGTTACTTTGAGGATTAAATTTAGACTGATAAACTGCTGGCAGGGTAAACCTTTTTTATATATGCGTCGAAACCCTGTATTTTGCCTGTATTACATATTAATAACCTATAAAAACCCCACTAAATGATATTTATTTAAGCTTTATTTTTATACTGGATGCTTATGCAAATATGCACAAATAAATTACATTTTTATGCGTTTTAGGTAATATAAAAAATGGTATTTTAACACTATGCAGGTAAATATCCTTTATAGGTTATTCTCATCTTCAAAATCATCTTCGTCCTCATCTTCATCTGAAGCTTCCATTCTTAGAGTTAATATCACTTCTCTACCTATAAATTTCTCTAGTATTTGGCTTAAACTAAGTGATCTTTCCCCAAAAAGATCCCCATAATCATAAGGCTTATTATATCCAATTATAAATTTTTCACCCAACCCAATCCTATCTATAAAGCTATAGGGTCTAATAAAAAGTGTTCCTCTTCCAGTTTTAGTTATTATTTTTACATCCTCGGTCGCATCTTCTTCCGTATTCTCATTAATATCATCTTCATCATTTTTTTTCTTATCTACAATTTCTTTAATAAGATTAATGTCTTTTTCTTCATCATAATCTAGTAATTCTATGTTCAAGTTAACCCATCTACCTGGATCAGGACATATAGGAATATATTTTTCCCATAATCTATCTAAACTTATTTCTTTTCCATCTTTATCTCTTATAGCAATTTCTCCTTTAAATGAATTTTTAAAACGTAAGGGCACAATACTGAAAACACCCAATATTCCAAATTTTGGAGATTTTTTCTCTTCTATCATCTTTTACCTCTAGCCATGCTCTTTTTTATAGTGTCCAGAAAGTCCAAAAACTGCTTTGCTTTTAAAACATCTTCCCCTGGCCTGCCGGCTCTTCATATTTCAATAATTTATCTACGGTTAACAGTTCAATAAATAAACCTTCTTGTTTTACCCTTACAACTTCTTCATAAGATCCTTTGCCAAAACTAAAAGCCACAATATAGCCTTTATATTTTTTTATCCTTTGCAGGTCTGTTGTGCCCATTGATTTTAGGTCGCAATCGTAAACTCCTACTGCTTTAATGATATACACAGCAGCCAACCGCCGCAGCCCAGCAAGTTACGCACCGTTAATCCTCACTCTAGTCTTTTGTTTTTTCATCTAATTCTTTTAACTTGGCTTTCAGCCCTGCTATTTCCGCTTGCAATTTTTGTTTCCCTTCATCACTCTTTTGCTTTTCTTTATCCTGTGGTTTTTCTTCAGTATCTAAAGACTTATCCTTATCTTCTGGCTTGGGCCTTAACACATAAGCTAAAGCGGTGGTAGGGTCGGAAACTGGCGCGCCACTGAACTATATCAGCACGTTTCCAGCTCCCGCCCCATCAAACGCAGCGTGCGGATTTCTCGCACTGCGCTTTCTTGTTAACTTCATCTAAAGGTTTATGCGACCTATCGGCCTGGCAGTACTTTTAAGCCTGGTAGTACCTTACCTTGTAGTCATTATACAGACCCAGGGTAGTGTAAAGCCAGTCCCTACTCCACCTGTTCCAGCCGAAGCCATGTCGTTTTCTCGCACGCATTAAGTGCCTTCTTATCTTTTTCTCCACCCAGTCCTTGATGTATCCAAAACACTCGGCGGAGTTTCCAATCCTAAAGTAGTTTGCCCATCCTCTTAAGATGGGGTTTATCAGCTCTATTACCCGGCTTATGAGCTGGGATTTGTGTCTGAGAAATATTTCCTTTAGATTCTTAAGTAGGGCCGTACGTGCCTTCATTTTAGGCACAATACTTACCCCCCATTTGCCCCGGCGGGTTTTAACCCTCCTGTAGACAAATCCAAGAAAGCTAAAGGTCTTTCCATGGGTAAGGTCTACTATCTTGGTTTTATCCCTGTTTACCTTTACCCCCAGTTTACCCAACTCCTGGATGAGCCGCTTATAGGCTGCCTTTAGAAGCCATCTGTGGTAGCCATTTACAAGGATTACTAGGTGAGTAGCCCAGGGGAATCTCACCCCGAGGCTCTCTCAGAACCGGACTTGAACCTCTCAGCTCATCCGGCTCCCATTATCTAAGCCGTAGGCAATATCCCCATTTGACAATGTGCAAACAACTTTGGTTCACGCCTGGCAATCCCGCCGAGCCAGTATGTAGCACGCCGCTGATGATTCGAAAGTTTCTTATACTTCCGTCGCACCCAGCGCACTAGAGCCCGGTCCATGTGTCTTAGTACTGGATATAGTTCCGACTTGTAAAAGCGCCCGTAGTAGTTAATCCAACCTCTTAATATTGGATTAAACATTTTAGACAAATCCTCAAGGGTTTTATCCGGCTTAAGATGCATATGCCATCCCCTGATAGTCTTTTGCATGGCCTTTTTAGCCTTGTTTGACACTGCCGGGGTAAAGTTAATGAAGTGCTTTCCGTATCTACTTTTAGACCTCCGGGGTCTGAAAGTATATCCCAGAAAGTCGAATGCCGTTACCGGATAATTGCCTTTCCGGTCATCATCCCTACAGTAAATAATGCGGGTTTTTGCCGGATTTAGCTCTAGCCCGCATGCTAGAAACCGCTCCCTTAGACTACGGTGTAGCTCTTCTGCTTGCCTTCTGCTTTTACAGTGCGCCACACCATCGTCGGCATAACGGGCAAACGGTTTGTCCGGATGATTTCTGTCCATCCATCTATCAAATGCATAATGAAGGAACAGGTTAGCTAAAACCGGACTGATGACCCCTCCCTGAGGAGTGCCTTTAGTCCTTTCTTTGACTGTTCCATCAGGCATTTGAAACGGTGCAGTTAGCCATCTTTTTATGTAGAGTATGACCCAAGGATTATCTGTGTGCTTCCGTACCGCCTTCATCAATAGCTTATGGTCGATGTTGTCAAACAGACCTTTGATGTCGAATTCCAGCACCCAGTCGTAATCCCAGCAACGTTGCCGGGTAACTTTAAGTGCATCCAGAGCCGATTTATTCGGCCGGTATCCATAGGAATCCGTATGGAAGGACGGTTCTACTGACGGCTCAAAATAGATTTTGGCTACCATCTGCGCCACCCGGTCAGCCACACTGGGCACTCCCAGGATGCGCCTGTCTCCACTTTTCTTGGGTATTTCTACTGCTTTTACAGGTGGTGGAAAGTAGCTTCCTGAAGACATCCTGTTCCAAATCTTATAGAGATTATTCTTAAGACTTGCCTCAAATGCTTCCAGGCTTTCGTCATCTATTCCAGCTGCTCCCTTGTTAGCTTTTACTTTTTGGAATGCTTCCATTACCACATGTTTTGATATTTCATACGACTTTGTTTTGTCCATTGGTTCCTCCCTTTCGGTTGACCATTTTTCAAAACCAGATAACACAGCCCCTTCGTTCCACTCCCATTACGAAAGTTTCTTTACTACTACGAGCTGTTCCGCCCCTGTTATCCGCTTCGGTACTTTCATCCTTGCGGGTCCTCCGCTTGGATTTTTCCCTTAACATCGGGTAACAGGTTCCCAAGTTCTTAGGCCGAAGCCTGTGCCACGTTCACGCCGCCTCCATGCCGGCCACCGTCTGGACAGTAAACAGGTTTCCTCCAGACTTATCCCGGGCTAACGACTCCCTCCCGGTTTTGATGACATCCCTACGCTTTCGACACTTTATCAGCGGTTCACTGGTGTTCGTCTCCATTGGCACTTACCTGACGAAGTCTTGCTTCGCCTTTTCCGTAACGCTCACCACCATGGCTTTTGACCACAGCAGCTTACGGTAGTTTGAAGCCTCCACCTGTATGGCGGCTCCGAGGGGCCTTCCCTCATCTTCGGCCAAACATGGAGTAGAGCTCAGGGAGCTCTACTCCTTCTTGGCGCACCATCATCGGCGTAACGCTCAAAAGGGATGTCCGGGTAATTTCTACCCATCCACATATCGAGTGCGTAATGCAAAAAGAGATTAGCCAGAAGCGGACTTATTACCCCGCCTTGAGG
>VGAU01000113.1 GCA_016870675.1 Actinomycetota bacterium
TAGCTGTAAAAATGACAGGTGTGTTTGCCATAGGTAGCAGAGAGAATTCTTCTCGTGTTGCTATGCTCTTCTTTCTTAACGCCTTAAAAATCGCTGTATACGCAGAAAGCTTCGGAGGACACAAGTTTATGAATAAAGAGCAAATTGATTTTATTAAAAACTGGGAGGTTGAGAAATTCAGATCAAAGGTTAGTCTGGATAAATAATTAGTCAGACTTGAAGGATTCTGCTATTACGTCAGCCCACATTTTATTACAGCTAAAGGAAATTATAGATATGCAGACTTGTATCATAACCAGAAAACAGAAAGCTTTCTAGATACCCATGTAAAGTTCTTTGAAGAAGTTGTTGGGGTGTATGGAGAGATGGTATATGGTAATACAAAGGTTATTGTAGCAAAATTTACTTGACCAAATGAAAAAGAACCCGCTGAAGAGTTTTTAAAGCTCTCTAATAATGATGGAATAGATTCGGAAGGGCTTTATGCTCTTTATAAGACCTTAAAAGAAGACAAGAGGGTTGATATAAGAATTGTAGCGCCGGATAAAGAAAGTAGTGCTGTTGGATAAAAGGTAAAAAGACCGTTAAGTCCTTCAATCTTGGACATTATCTCAAGCTGCCTGTCAGCATCCATTCCATCATAATATTCTCTTGGTACATACCTTTCTGCATAAGTTCCTAAACACCAGAGATGTGCATCCACATTAAGCTTCATTTTTTCTCCTTTCAATTTTTTAATTTATTAAACATTTTTTTATATTTTTTAAAATAGAAATCAAATATAAGGTAACTTTTGTATGCCATAAATTAAAAAGAATTTTATTTTATTATAAATAAACAATTAATAGAAAAAAAATAATAAAAAATGCCCATATGTATTTTATTGGCTATTTAAAATTCTATTAAAAAAGAGTTAACAACTTTATTTTTTATCAATTAAGTCATTTAATTTTTCTCTATAATATTTAAAATATTCCCAGGGAACTTCTGGAGGTATAAGATGGTCACCAAATGGAATATAGCCACCACTTTTTAGTAAAATTTCTGTATCTTTTAGTATTTCATCTATCCTTTTTTTACCAATTGAAATATCACTTTTGGGAATTCCCCCCATAATTTGTAAATTTGGATATTTTTTTCGTGCTGAAATTACATCCATCCCAGCACTTACTTCCATGGGATAAAGTCCAGTAATACCTGCCTCTAAAAACATTGGTATTAATTCGTTACAATCTCCGTCTGTATCTAAAAGTATTATGTTTACCCCTTTATTTTTAACAAAATCAGTCAATTTTTTATAGTTTGGTGTCATAAACTGTTTAAATATATCTGGAGATATCATTGAACCTCTTCCACTAGACACATCCTCCCATAAATGAATGCAATCTACATTAACCTGAGAGAGCACTTCTTCCCATATTGAAATCCAGAGATTAGTAAAGGTGGTAAGTATATCATGAATTAAATCCGGGGCATCATAATAAAAATAAAAAAGATTTTCATAACCTAAAAGATGTGCAAGAGTACCAAATAGACCAATAGGATATCCGCCAAGCACGAGAGGATAATCTCTATTTTTATATTCTTTTACTAAAGAAGGCCAGTTTTTGGGAAACCTTTTACCAATATTTTCTAATCTTAATCTTTCATCCTTTATAATATTCCAGGTCTTCCAGTCTTTAATCGGCCAATCAAGACTTGTGGGTATAGTTGCTTCCTTTTTTAAATATTTTCTTTTTACACCATCTAAATCAATATAGATAAGGGAGCTTTCATCTTCTTCAATTACTTCTATATCAAAATGAGGTAAAAAAAACTGTTCAACATTTACTAAAATTTCTGACTTATCAAAATTAAAATAACCAGCCACATCCTTATCCAGTGGAAAACCCTGACTTGGCCAATACAGTGCTCCTCCCCAAATCCCTATACCATTTGGAAGTTTAATCTCTTTATCATTTTTACTGCCTTTCCACTTATATGTCCAGGCAGTTGTATAAATAGATGCTGATATTGTAAGTATATCTTTTGGTATTTCTGGATAGTTTTTTTTGGGAAGACCTTCGCTATACCATCTTTTTATAGTAGAACCCCAGTAACCAAATTCCCATTTTGGGGGCTTAACTCTGGTGTTAAAACTCATTGTTTCTAAAAAAAGTTCTCTTGTATTCATTATAATTACCCCTTAAAAAATTCAAAAAACAAAAAGGTACCGCTTAGCAAAGGTTATATAAATAATATGTAACTATTCAGAGTATTAATAATACAATGAAGATTATTATATGCAATTTAGTTTTAATTACCACAATATAAAACAGAAAATAATTAATATTCTATAGATACGATAAAAGGATTTCCCCTAAATGCAGACTGAATTGCATCAATAACAGAAAGTGAGTTCTTTCTTGCAGTGGAGATATAGCCTCTGATTCTGCAGAATGTCTTGGCTTCATCAGCACTTCTAAAAGTACCTGATATTTGGTATGAACTTAAGAGGTGGACTGGTATTGCAATTGCAAAGAAAGCTCATAAGATTTTAAATGATAAAAGCAATGGATATTACAACAAGTTACTTCTTTGTTCTTCTAGAGTTGGTCCTGAAAAAGATGAAGTTTTACATATTGAAAAAGTAGCTGGAGGAAATTTAGTATATACTATAAATCCTGAAATGATAGATGATTTTATGGGAATATATAAAGAAAAGGATATCTGCAGCCAGATTAATGATCCTGTTCCTGATGAGATAATGAATAGACTTACGAAGATTCCTTATTTTAATGAAGGTTATGATGAATATGGTATAAGAATAGAAGACTTTGTCAACCATCCTTCGTTTGTATTTACTAAGGATCAATTTTCAGATTCTATGAAAGAGATTGAAGAATATGTGATAGAGAGAAAAAAAGAACTTTAGAAGTATTAATTATTTAAAATATTACAATAATGACACACCTATAAATAAAACAGTTAATAAAACTTTTTCTTCCTAATATTATTCTTATCTATTAAAAAATTATTGCAGTTTTTTGATGACTTTGACATATCTGGGATGCTTCTTTTATTGTGTCTATTTTTGTTTTACTCATATTATCTAAGTTATTTTTAGGTATTTTTTAGAAGAATTAACAAGAATATTAAAATTGTAAATAGTATTTTAATAAAAACGTTTTTATGATATTATTAAAAAAATATTTTTTAATTTGTATAAAAAACTAATTTTTTAAATAAGACATGAAAAAAAAGACAAAGCATCCTTCAATTAAAGATGTTGCAAAGGAAGCTGGTGTAGCCATCTCTACTGTTTCTAATGTTATAAATGAAACAAGATTTGTAAAAGAAGAAATAAGCAATAAAGTATTGAAGGCTATTAAGAAGTTGAATTACAGGCCAAACATTATTGCCCGTGGGCTTAGAACCAAGAGTACCAAAACTGTTAGTATAATCCTTCCTGATATTGGAAGCCCTTTTTTTGCACAGGTTATAAAAGGAATGGAAGAAGTGGCCAGGAATAGAGGATATACACTTATACTTGGCTGTACTTTTTATAATATAGAAGAAGAGGAACGCCAGATGAATGTTTTGCTGGATAAACTTATAGATGGGCTTATATTTTTTTGTGGTTATGATAAGTATGAGCATATCAAGAAAATAAATGATCAAAAGATACCTGTAGTAGTTATTGACAGGGAAATTGATGATCCTAATATTCCATCAGTTATGATAAATAATACTTTGGCAATGGAGACAGCAGTAGATTATCTATGCAGTTTTAATCATAGGGAAATAGGTTATTTAACATTTTCTTTTGAAAATCAGACTACCGTAAGAAATAGATATATTGGTTATTGTAATGGATTGAAAAAGAATAAAATCTCATATAATCCAAAGTTTGTCATTATAGATGATTCTGTTAGATTAAATGAGATAGAAGGTACGTATAATATTGTGAAGAAATTTTTGGAAAATGGAGAGAAGATACCAACTGCATTTATAACTATGGCAGATTTTTTTGCCTATGGATTGATAAAAGCTCTTAAAGAAAAGGGGTATAGAATACCTCGTGATGTGTCAATTATTGGTTTTGATAATATTATTTTTAGTGGGTTTGTTGATCCACCTCTTACAACTGTAAAACAACCAAAGAAATTAATGGGTTCTACAGCCATGAATCTACTTTTAGATATTGTAGAAGGAAGAGAAGTAAAGGAGAAGAATATAATTTTACCAACTGAGATAATTGAAAGAGGTTCGGTAGGACCACCAGGCTAGTCTTAGATGATTTGAATTTACAATTTATTAGATATATATGGAGGTGTTTATGACTTTTAAAATTTTGCAGCAGCTAAAAAATATAGTTTTAGGGTTTATCAAGGCATAGACATGAAAATACAGGATATGAAAATAAATTGTATTGTTGATAGTCAAGGTTAATATTTTTTGGGATTTATTATTTGTATTTTTATAATTAAATAATTTTTTATATTGGGGCATTTATGAATTCTGATATCTTAGATCAGCTTAAAAATACAGTACTTGAGTTTGACATAGACAGCGCTGAAGATATAGCTAAAAAGGCAGTAGATTCAGGAATTGATCCACTTGCAGCAGCAGCTGTCCTAACTGATGCAATAAGAGTAATAGGAAATAAGTTTGGCTCTGGAGAACTATTTCTACCAGAACTGGTATGTGCATCAGAAGTACTAAAAAAAGCATTCCCTATAATAAATGAAGCTATAGAAGCAAAAGGTCAAAAACAAACCTCATTAGGTAAAGTTGTAATAGGTACAGTATTTGGCGATATACACTCAATAGGAAAAGGAATGGTGGCAACTCTACTATATGCGGCAGGATTTGAGGTAATAGATTTAGGCATAAATGTAAAAGGAGAGGATTTCCTAAAGGCAGTAAAGGAGCAAAATGCAGATATACTTGCTATGTCAGCTCTTCTTACAACAACTGCCATGGAGCAGAAAAATGTAATAGAGGGGCTTAAAAAGGATGGACTTCGTGATAGGGTTAAGGTAATAGTAGGTGGTAGCCCCATAAATCAGGAATTTGCAGATTCAATTGGTGCAGATGGATATGGTGCGACGGCTCCTGAGGGTGTAAAGATTGCAAAGAGGTTACTTGGAATTGAGCAGTAAATTTAGGTTAGAATTATTTATACAAAAGATTAATTAAAAAACTATTTAATTATCAATCAATTTTTAAGTAAAAAAAAGATTCGAGGGTAATATGCAAAATGGATTTAAAAGAAAATTTGAGCCTTTAAAAATATTAACTGATAGTCAGATTGAACAGATACATACGGCTTCTTTAAATGTGCTGGATGAAGTTGGATTTAAGTACGAATCAAAAAAGGTATTGAAGTTACTTGAAGATCATGGATGTAAAGTAAACTATGACACAATGATTGCAAAAATACCACCAAGCCTTGTTGAATGGGCGATTGCCAAAACTCCATCGAGCTTTATGGTGAAGGCAAGAGACCCTGAAAAAAGTGTAAGATTTGGCGGCAACACCATGTATTTTTTTAATTCAGCAGGAGCAAGGTACGTAGATATAGACACTGGAATTGTTTCAATGCCAACATTAGAGCAAAACAACATTGCTGTACTGGTATCAGATGATCTTGATACTGTTCATGCATTTCCTTCATATACACCTTATTTTGAGATAGAAGGTGTTCCACCGGTTATGTCATGCCCCGTCTCCTGTGCCCAGCGCCATAGATTTTCTACAAAGCCAAGTAGGGGTGCTCAGCCTACAGATTCATTCATATGGGAAACACAGATAGCCCTGGCAGTTGGTGCACAACTGATGGGCTGTGTTGAAGGTGCAGCACCGCTGTCACTTGCAGAAGATCCATGCAACGCAGCTTTTCACTACCTTGATGCTGATTTCCCAATATACATTGCTTCGGGCTCAATTATGGGAGGCTCTCATCCAATTACAATTGCGGGAGCATCAGTCAGTCATAATGCAGAGCTGCTTGCAATAATAGTTCTTCTTCAGTGCATAAAGCCAGGATGCGGTGTTATTGCAAACAATTTCGTATCTGCAATGAATATGACAACAGGTGACTTAAACTTTGGTACTGCTGCAATAGCGCTACATCAGATGGCATACAACCAGATATGGCACTCATACTATAAAATCCCGATAAACAATAC
>VGAU01000114.1 GCA_016870675.1 Actinomycetota bacterium
ATTCTTTAATGTGCTCAACAAAAATTCAAAAGCGCCTGTACTGATTTCATATCTTCCCTGGGGTAAGGGTTCAATGCCATGTAAAGCAACAATGGGTATATAATTCCTGGTAAAAGGCCTGCTGCCTGTAATCAAAAGACTCGAGCTCGTAACCACCTGGGAATCTAATTCATCCGAACCTACCGCCAGCTGGCAGGCTCCCCTGGTATCCTGTGTGATACCATCGTTAACTTTTATTATTGCATCCAGCCTTGCAGATTCTCCGATATCAAGACTATCCAGTTTCCAATAAAGTGATCCTTCATATAAACTGAATAAACCAGGCAGTATTAAATTTACATCTATGTTGTTTGCTGTAATATCACCGGTATTGGCTATGGTAATCTCTACCTTTAAAAGTTCCCCGGCATAGGTATCTCCGCCATTCTGATCAATAAGGCCTAAAGTAGAGCTCTTAAAAACAGGCAATAATCTGGCGGTAATTTCCTCCGTATTTTTTACTGTTTCTTCTCCATTGTAATAAATTTTCATTAACGGGGCTATTTTTGAATTATTTTCAATATCAGTTTTAATGCCGGCTTTAAAATAGTAAGAACTGGATTTTCCAGCCTCTATTATCGGTATCCTTGCCGTTAGATTATTATCGCCAGGCTCGAGTTCTTCCTGGCTTTCCAATACTGTCAAATCCTCAATACCCTCAATGGTTATAACAGTATCTTCTGCATTCATATTGCCGTCATTATAGATAACTGCTTCATAACTCAATATATCACCGGGAAAAACTTCCAGAGTTCCATCGATATTTTTAAAATCCTCCTCGTTAGCCAGCTTTATATAAGAATTATTAAAATCAGGACTTGCTTCTACAATGAAAGAATGATCGGAGGATAGAAAATTTTTAAAATCTCCACTTTTGTTTATCATATTATTCTCTTTAAAATATTCTATTTCTACCTGTAGCGGTTTAATTTCCAGGCCATTATCCAGGGGAGAATCAACCTTAAAATTTAATATAATACTTCCACTTTCTGAAATATCCAGATCTCCAATTTTAAAAGTAATACTGCTTTCATCAGTTTTATAATCATAATTCTTAAGATTATTTTCAATAAGTGCGCAGTGTTCCGGTATACTTGCAGTTACTTCTGTATTTTCAACTTTTATCTGCCCGGTATTTCTATAAAATATCTTATAATTTATTATCTGTCCTGGAATAACTTTCTCCCTATCCGGGAATTCGAGGTAATTAAAACTGCTATCTCTAAAATTTGAGACAGCATATTTACTTTCTTCTTCCAATATTCTCTTATGTTCAATCAGTTTTAATACCCCAAATACAATTGCGGTTATTATTAAAATAGAACAAAAAGAAATAACCAATCCTTTTATTAACTTTCTATTGCCGGATCTTCTTTCGTTCATAATATTTTCTTAAATATTAAATTTTTTATACAGCTTAAATAGAAATATAATATCTCAAATATTCTTTTTAGCAAATGTAATTTGCTATTAAAAAATTAGCTTCTTAAATTCTTCAATTATCTTGCTATTATTTCATTAAATATTTAAAATTTCTATTATATCAGCATATAAGATAATTAAATTCAGTTAAATTTCCGGGTTTAAGTTTGGTATATAAACATAGATTGGAAAGAGAGAGATTTTCAGATCAAAAAGAATTTAAAAATAGTAGTATTATTTACTTGTGCTATAACAATAATAGTTCTTATAGTCTGCTGTCATTCCGGGAATAATTCCATTCAAAGTCCGGGGAATAATGCGGTAGAACTGAGTCAATCATTTTCTAATTCCACTCTGGAGCTTATTGATTTAAATGGCGGGGATACTTATCCTGGAGAAACTATTATGGCAAAGTTAAACATTATTAATAATGGAAAAACAGAAGCAAATAATATAAAAGTAAAATTAATACTATCGGATTATTTTTCAACTGATGGAGCAGATATTAACTGGGACATTGGATCCATTGATGCCAGTGAAACAAAAAGCCTCAGTACCAATTTAAAAGTTGTAAGAGACATTACTTCGGATACGGTTGTATGGTGCACCCTGCAGATAACTTCTGACGGCATGGAGTCTTTTACCTTTCCAAAACATAATATGTTAATCTATGGGGTTAAACCATTTGACAGAAATTACATTCCTATTATAGGACTGCACGCCATAGAAGATAAAATAAAAATACCGATTGAACTATATACCGGCCATTTTGACTATCTCTGCAGCATTCTTAAAAAATTTGGCTTCGAGACTATTACTTTTATGGATCTCTTAAATTACCTGGATTTTGGAAAAGCTCTACCCGAAAAACCGGTAATCATAACCTCGGATGATGGATTCCAGGATGTTTATACCAATGCCTTTCCAATACTAAAGAAATATGACTATAAAATGACAATTTTTTTAGTAACCGGTTATATTGGAAATTCTGATGAAGACAGAAAGGTAAATTCCTTTGATAGTGACCGGCCCGTTCCTATGAGGCTTATACTTATTTGGCCGGAGATTATTGAAATGTATAAATACGGGTGTGAATTTCAATCCCATTCAGTTAACCATATTAGACTGGGTCTGGCTTCAGATGAAGAATTTCTTTATGAACTCACCCAATCTAAAAATGATATTGAATCCCGGCTGGGGAACCAGGTCCTATTCTTTGCCTGGCCATATGACAATAATTCTCCTTCAAAATATTCTTTAATTTCAGAAGCAGATTACAGGGGTGCGGTCAGAGCAGGGTACAAGAAAGGAATTGAAGACCTCAGAACCATTAATATTAATGATATAAAGAGAGTGGAATTTAACAGCCTTTATTCACCACAGGATTATGCTGATTATTTAAAACTTCATGATATTGTAATTGAAAGCAAATTTGGACAATATTTAAAGGAAACAGGTGAAGAATTTACTTTAAGATATATCATTAAAAATAATAATGAACAAAATATTCATATAAGTTCATTTGAACTTGAACTCCCCTCCGATATTCAGCTTACAGGAATGAATCCTGATAGTTATATTAATCAGATGCCTGGATTAAACCAGGGGATATATATGTGGGTCAGCGACCTATATGAGGTTAAAGGTAAAAACGAGATTGATTTAGGAGTAAAACTAAAGGCACTTGGCCCTGGAAAATTCATTATAAAATTCAGGATCACTACCAACAATATATATATTAAAAGTAATGATGTTGAAATAGAAATAAAATAACAAATGATAAAAGGATAAATAATTTGAAAAATAAACCCAAAATATACATCGTAATACCGGCTTATAATGAAGAAAACTCTATATCCGGTGTTATAAAAGATTTAAAAAAACATAACTATCATAATATTATAGTTGTTGATGATGGTTCAACCGATAATACACTGAAAATTGCCCGCCAGGCCGGGACTATAGTTGTAAGACATCCCATTAATTTAGGACAGGGTGCAGCACTAAGAACAGGAATGGACCTGGCTCTGGATTTAGGGGTAGATTTAATAGTAACTTTTGATGCAGACGGGCAGCATATGGCTAAAGACATAAATAAGTTGATAAAACCGGTAATCAGCAACGAAGTTGATATTGCTCTGGGTTCCAGGTTTTTAGATCACAGCAGCAATACCCCCTGGTTAAAAAAAGTACTTTTAAAAATAGGAGTGATCCTGGTATTTCTTATGTATGGAATTATGTTATCCGATACTCATAATGGACTTAAAGCTATAAGCAGGCAAGCCGCACAAAAAATATCTATCGAGTCCCACGGTATGGAACATGCTTCGGAGATTATTGGAAAAATAAAAGTAAACAGAATAAAATTTAGGGAAATTCCGGTAACTATAAGATATTCAAAATATTCCATTAAAAAGGGCCAGAGAATATCCAATAGTTTAAATATATTTATTAAAATGTTAACCAAATGGTTTATTAAATAGAGGAGGGAATAAAAATGATAAAACCAATCCAGATTATTGCTATAATATTTGCCATCTTTTTACTACTCAAAGCAATTCTCAGATTGAAAAATAAAAAATTGACCATCAATGAATTTCTTTTTTGGAGCGCAATGTGGATGCTTTTAACAATACTTTCAATATTCCCCCAGATAAGCGATAAAATTGCAAACTTTTTTGGATTCGGCCGGGGACTTGACTTTTTTATTGTATCCAGTATCCTTTTAATATTTTACTTGATTTTCAGGATTTATATTATGCTGGAAGAACTGGATTCAAAGATTGTAAAACTGGCCAGAAGTATATCTCTGAAAGAAATAAAAGACATTAAGAGTTTGGACAGGTAGTAATTAAAAGATAAAATCAATCAGATTTAAAAACTTATTATAGATTTATTTTAGAGATATCTAAAAAGCCCGGAGTGTTTATGAAAGTTTTTTTAAAGAATCCGAATAAGCTGCTGGAGGGGATAAAAAAACCAAAATGGATAATTATGATAATCTCCATAGCGGTAATAATCATTTTTTCACTGGCTGCATGTTACTACTTTTTTATCTACCTCAAGCCAAACTTTAATGATTTTTCTCAAAATTATATTTCCACAAATACTGCAAATCCCATTAAACCAGGAGAAGAAATATCATATAGTATAAATTTTAAAAATACCGGAAATAAAGCTGTAGATAAATTAGAAATAAAAGTGAGTTTACCTTCAAACACAACTATAGCTTTCTCAGATGGGAAAACAATTACCGGAGATGACGGAAATATGCTTATTTTTAATTTTGACCGTATTGAAAAAAACCAGTCAGGAAAAGCAGATTTCACTGTAAAAGTTGACAATCCACTGGATAACGGCACTTCTATAATTCTGGATGATGCAATATTTAATTATACAGTAGGAAGCAAGCAGCACAGCCAAGAAATAACTTCGGATTTGAGTCATATCATAAAGAGCAGCCCGGACTTCAGTAATTTTGACGTGAAAGCAGTTGATGAAAACGGCGTATATTTGCAGATGGGAGATACAATAGAATATACCATAATGGTAAAAAACAGCGGTGATATGAATGCAACCGGTGTAGAAATAAAAAGCATTCTCTCCAAAAATTTATCTGTAATTGAAGAGTCAATTGATAATTCAGGTATTTATAAAAACAATACTGTGGTCTGGAATATAAATAATTTTGAGATAAATAAACTCTGTACCTTTAAATTCAAAGCTATTGTTAACTACGATTTAAACGATGGAGATCTGATTGAGAATAAAAGCATTTTAATTTGTGATCAGGGTATTGAAGTGCAGAAATCCACTAACAATTCAGTTACACTCTTACCAGAATTTTCAGATTCAGAAGTTTTTTTAAGTGATGTCAATGGAGGATACCTCTGGGCAGGTGAGACTATAAATATAAAAATAGTTATCAGGAATTCCGGCGAAAAAGAAGCCGCAAGTTACAGATTGATCTGCCCCATCCCGGCAGGCGCTGCTTACATCAACAGATCGGGTACCCCAGAAGGTATCAGCGGGAGTGATGAAGTTAGAGGTCTTATATGGAATTTGAATAATCTTGATGTTGGTGACGAGAAAGAAATTAACCTGCAGATAAGAGTTAATGATAGTCTACTCTATACTGGTGGAAATATAGTAACCAATTTTAAAATAGAGAGCAATGGTTTAGAGACTGAAATAGAACAAGCAAGTCTTATCGTAAAAAAACATATATATATGACCATAGTAGCTATGGGCGATTCTTTAATTGTTAAATCAGACTGGGTCCAAAGATTTGATAATCTTCTAGAATCAGCCTATCCCTATGCTGACTATAATACTATTGCTTCCGGAGTAAATGGAGAGAGAGCTTATGAAGGTTACGCAAGATTTGACAGTACCGTCGCTATATATAGACCCCAGATAATAATAATCGCATATGGCACCAATGATGCCGGGGCTGGACTTGCTAATTTTAGTGTCCATCTTGAAGGACTGGTAATGAAATCAAGGAACCTGGGTGCAACAGTATTTTTGAATCTGATCGGACCAGTTTTTTATTCTGGTAAAGAAAGTTATCCTTTATATAATAATGAGATTCTAAAAATCGCGGCAAAATACTCTCTTCCGGTTATTGATGTTTTATCTCCCCTATCGCAGGATCCAGATCGGTATTTATATGATGGGGTACACTATACCACTGATGGATC
>VGAU01000115.1 GCA_016870675.1 Actinomycetota bacterium
GCTGCAGGTCCACCGCTGGACCCGCCCGGCACCCTGTCAGTATCCCATGGGTTTTTAACAGTCCCGAAATAGGAGTTTTCATTGGATGAGCCCATTGCAAACTCATCCATATTTGCCTTTCCAGTCAGTATATAATTCTGGCTTTCCAGTCTGTCAATTACCGTAGCATTATATATAGGGATATAGTTTTCTAAAATTCTGGATGCGCAGGTTGTAGTTATATTTTTGGTACATATATTGTCTTTTATGGCAATTGGTATGCCCATAAAATCTTCTATATCACTGCCGGCGCCAATAAGCTTATCTACTTTCCCTGCCCTGGATAAGGCACTTTCCTTCTCCAGCCTGATATATGAATTTAGCCTGTCATCAACCTCTTCAATTCTCAAATGGATGCTTTCAACAATTTCAGCGCATGATATCTGTCTTTTTTCCAGCCTGTCTTTAAGCTGGTGAGCAGTAAGATAATGAATTTCCAAAATTTCTCCTTACTAGTTTACTAGTCTATTTTTGGCACTTTAAAGCCATCATTTGCCTCATCAGGGGCATTTTTAAGCGCGGACTCCTGGGTAACTGATTTTTCTGCCATATCCTCCCTGAAAACATTCTTTATATCCAGTATATGTGATGTCGGCGGAATTCCTTCGGTATTTACACTGCTTACATTAGCAACGTGGTCCAGTATCCTGTCCAGTTGAGAGGTAATTTTTTCTATATCCTTTTCACCGAATTCCAGTTCCGCCAATTCTGCTACATGCTTCACATCATCTTTAGAAATTCTTTCCATAAACTATCCTTTTTTGAAAATCTTTTGCTAATTCATCCCCGCTACAAGCGGACGGGGTTTTCTTGGCGGGTTTTTATAACATTTTAACAAATATTTTTCCCTATTAATACATTTTTATAATTTCCAGCCTTCCCAGTAAAATCAATATTAGAATAAGGTTGTACACTCCATGCAAAAAGATTGGCATAAGCAGGGATTTTGTTTTTTCGAACAGATAAGCTAGAAGCCACCCAATAATTATAAGAGGTATGAAACTATATAATTCCAGGTGGACTATTGCAAATAAAAAAGAGGATAAAAGCAGTGCAACATTGACGCCCCAGCTTTTCTTAAATGCTGAGTACAAAAATCCTCTGAAAAAAACTTCTTCGCTAAAAGGTGCAATCACCGCCACTACTACAAGCAGGATATTGCTTGATATGCTTCTGTTTCCAACAAGTATTTCAATCTTGCTCCCAGGGTTTTCTATCCCAAACAGTGAATTCATTAAAAACATATATAGAAAGCTGACAAAAAAAATAGCAAGCAGTGAAAGAAAAGAGTACCAGATAGTTTTTGCGATACTGTAATACCGTAGTCCCAGATCCCTTAAATTTGATTTCCTCCTGAATATGGCAAAAAACCAGACCACCGCCAGCATAAGCGCTGTCTGAATTCCATATAACACAGTAAAGCTTGCATTGCTAATATTGGAAGAGTTAAAGAACTGCTCGCCATCCAGTACTTCAAACAGTTTTGCAGACCCAAAATAAATGCCTACAAGTGCAACCGTCAAAAAAGCCAGTGAGATTACAGCATCAATGGCATTCCACTTTATATTTAAAACATTGTTCTGTTTTTCAGTTGAATTTGCCTCTTTCAATTTATCACCAATCGTATTTAAAAACTTATAAAAACTTAGTCCTTTATCATTTTCTTAAATTCTTCTTCAGATATTAATCTGATATTATACCTTCGGGCATCGTCCAATTTACTTCCAGTACTCTCGCCCACAAGAACAGCATCGGTACCTCTGCTGACGCTTGAAGTTACTCTGCCTCCAAAATTTTCAATAATCTCTTTAGCCTCGTCCCTTGAAAAATCATTCAATTTGCCGGTAAGAACAAATGTCTTGCCTGCAAAGGCTTCCTTCTTTAAAACTTTTTTTAACTCCGAGCTGAAATTGACTCCGGCTTTTCTTAATTTCTCTATTACTTTAAGATTTTGCTCCTGCTTGAAAAAGGAAATTATACTTTCTGCTATTTTTGGTCCAATCTCCTTTATTTCTTCAATTTCCTCGTATCCTGCATGCATCAAACTGTCAAGGTCCGCAAACACTCTTGTAAACACATCCGCAGTATGGGAGCCAACATATCTGATTCCCATTGCAAAAAGAAGCCTTGACAATGGTTTTTTCTTGCTTTTCTCTATTGCACCAAGAAGATTTTTAGTCGACTTTTCTTTAAAATTTTCCAGTGAAAAAATATCATCATACTTCAGGTAATAAATATCCGCTGAATCTTTGATTAACTTTTTATCCAGGAGCTTCTCCACAATAGCAGGCCCCAGTCCTTCTACATCCATAGCCCCTTTTGAAGCAAAGTGAACGATCCTCTCGTACTGCTGGGCAGGGCATGCCATTGAAGTACACCGTAGTGCCACCTCTCCTTCAGGTTTTATAACATCAGACCCGCACACAGGGCACTTATCGGGCATCCTGAATTCTTTCTGGCTGCCGTCTCTTCTTTCTTTTATAACCTTTACAATTTCGGGTATGACATCTCCTGCCTTATGCACCACCACCCAGTCACCGACTTTGACATCTTTTCTTCTTATCTCATCTTCATTGTGCAGGGTAGCATGGGAGATAGTAGATCCTGCCACTGTTACCGGCCTGAGGACTGCCACTGGAGTTAGTGCCCCGGTTCTGCCAACACTTACCTTTATATCCACAATACATGTAACTTCCTCTTCGGGAGGGAATTTATAGGCAATGGCCCATCTGGGGTTTCTGGAGGTCTGGCCCAGCTTTTGCTGATAGGTAAAATCATTTACTTTTATAACAACCCCATCCGTTTCGTATGGCAGGTCTTTCCGCTTCTCTTCCCAGCTTTCAAGGTATCTTTTAATCTCGTCAAGACCTGCTGCCTTTCTTATATTCGGATTTATTCTCAGTCCAACCTCCGCAAGATAATTTAACATTTCATAATGGCTGGCAATATCAAGCTCACCTGAAGCCACTGCTCCATATATAAATATATTCAATCTTCTGCTGGCAGTATTTTTGGGGTCTATTTGCCGGAGTGACCCTGCAGCGGCATTTCTGGGATTGGCAAAGGTGGCAAGCCCTTCCTCCTCCCTTTCGGTATTTATTCTTTTAAATTCATCTTTCGCAAGATAGACCTCTCCCCTTACTTCCAATCTTGACGGGATCTTTACGCCCGTTCTCTTAAACAGCCTTAAGGGAATTGCCCTTATAGTTTTCAAATTGGAGGTTATGTCTTCTCCCAGAATACCGTCTCCCCTGGTAGCGCCTCTTGAAAATCTTCCATCCTCATACACCAGCGAGACTGCTGACCCGTCTATTTTTAGCTCACAGACAAACTCTACTTCATTTTCTGCAGCTGACAAATCCCTGTAAACCCTGTCCAGGAAATCTTTTAGCTCTCTATAGTCAAATGCATCCTGTAGGCTCAGCATCCTCTCTCCATGCTCTACGGTACTGAAACCTCCTTCCAGGGGTGCTCCAATTCTCTGAGTGGGAGAGTCTTCTGTTATTAGTTCCGGGTATTTTTTTTCAAGCATTGAGAGGTTGCGGAGCAGCATATCATACTGGTGATCACTTATAATGGGATTGTCTTTAATATAATAGTAATAATTATGTCTTGCTATTTCATCCCTTATAGCATTTACCGTTCCCTCCGGATCTTTGACTTTTTCAGCATCTATGTTGAGAAGGGTTTCCAATACGTCCAGGGAAACATCAGTTTTGTTATCGGCAGTTATTTTATCAGCAGCTTTTTTATCACTGCCTTCGTTATTTTCATATTCTTCTTTTTTCATAATGCTGACTTTTAAGAATAAAAAAATACTATTAAAAATTATTTAATGGAAATAATTTTATACCATTATAGCATATATTCGTAGTGAACTTTTTTGGAAAAATAAAGAAATGGTTAAAATAAATGGAGCGTCTTACAGGATGAAAGAAACAAAAGAATATTTTAAAAAACAGAATTAATTATTAATAAGCAGCATAGTTTTCGATTAAAATTTGGTACATCTTTCAATTGCAAGCAAAAATACTAATTTTTTTCTGCTTCTTCCACATTCCTATCCTGACCAAAAATGCCTAATTTTATACACTCAGCTACAAATATATTCTCCTCTTTAGTGAACTATAATATATTTCCAAAATTATTTTATTATTGATATATAAATAAATAAAAATATATTCAAAATAGTCTTGACATATATAATTAAAAGTATTAATGTTTATATTAAAAATAATAATAAAAGTTATTTTGATAATTTAATATAAAATTTATTTAAGTAATAGAGGCTAAGACTTACATTCTATCATCTTGGGCACCTTAGGAATGTAACGAGTAAGTGGTGCAACCGGCTATTATTTTTTTTACCGCTAATAACCTGATTAATAAAAAATTATTTATAAGTTTAAAGTAAGCCATTTAGCCTCTAACAGGTGTTTTAACTATATGAGACTAAAATGGCTAAAAAATTTACTAAGAAAAAACTTTTTCTGCTAACACTACCCATAGCAGCAATACTCATCGTTGGTCTTCTGCTTTTAAACCTCGATTTTACCAATATCCAGGTAAGAGGCAGCTCCAATGATGGGGTTACAGCATTTGTAACCCGTATGTATCAACAGACACTGAACAGACAGCCTGATCCTCAGGGATTAGCCAGCTGGGTAAATGGATTAAAGTCCGGTGAATTAAGCGGAGCAAATGTAGCCAGAAACTTCATATTCAGCCAAGAATTTACAAACAAAAATCTAAGCAATGAGCAGTTTCTGAATGTAATGTACAAAGCATTCTTCAACAGGGCCCCTGATCCCGGAGGCTACAACGGATGGCTTGCGAAACTGGAAAGCGGAAAAAGCAGAGAATATGTATTGGCAAGATTTGTAAACTCTCAAGAATTTAACAACCTTTGCCAAGAGTACGAAATAAACCTGGGCTCTCTTAAAGTCTCCACAGCTAGCACCAGTACATATGCATACCCTGAAGCAAACATTGCCCAGAATGCATCTGCTGATTCTGCCAATCTCAGTGTATATGAGCAGCAGGTACTGGCCCTTTTAAATAATATAAGGATGGCCAACGGGCTAAGTCCTCTGGCCTCTAATCAGTCATTAACCGACATATCAAGGACCAGAAGCGCTGATATGCTAGATAGGGATTACTTTTCACATTATACCCCTGAAGGCGCAAACATATTCAATATACTAAGGGCTAATGGAATTAGCTACAAAAACGCAGGTGAAAACCTAGCCCAGTCCATGCCTGCTTCAGCAGGAAGCCCGGAGGCTTTTGTTAATGCCTGGATGAACAGCTCCGCCCATGCTGCAAACATCCTAAAGCCTCAGTATGCAAGGATTGGAATAGGTTTAGCAGAAAACAATGGCAGAAGAGTGGTTACCACAGTGTTTATGAATTAAACAGATTCTAAAAAGTATGAGGACGCCAAGACAAACAGCCCAGGTTAATTACCTGGGCTGTTTGGGATTTAGGAAAGTTTTTCAGTTCCTGATCAATATTTAATTTTATAGCGTTATAGTATAAATATCATATCTTTATCAATCTATTATTATACATTTCTTACCTTTAAGTATTTCTCATGAAACTCAATAATTTGTAGCGCCATAAAAAATTAAGTCAGACCCCTTTCTTTCACCATCTAATGTTAACTCTATCAAGTCTGGATATTTAGAATTTGTTTCCGCTGTATTGTGAGGTTGCCTGAATTTCCTTTTCCGGGACTAAGTTAAATATAACAGACGGCCAGAAGACAGACAATATGAGCTTTTATATCAATTAGTGTTTTTTTAAGATAATCGTAACTATTCAGCATAAATAATATAGCAAAGTAATACATTGCTATAAAGGAGTTTTTTAAAAAAAGCTTCTAAATGATCTTTGAAAACATAATAGAGCTAAGAGGTATCATATGTAAATAAGGAATTACCTGATACTGCAGCATATATTGACTCATACATGGATAGTCCCTGCTTTGTAGAAGTTGAGATATAGCTGCGGATATTGTCAAAGACCTGGCTACCCTCATCAGAACGAAAACCCCCAGATACTTTCTGTTGGAGTTTACACATTCTGATATCTCTTTCGGCGAGATTGTTATCAAAAGGA
>VGAU01000116.1 GCA_016870675.1 Actinomycetota bacterium
TCTGCGTACATCAATCTCTACCCCAGAAGCACGAGCAGTTGGGCCAACGACACCATACTGAAGCGCGTCTTCTCTGGTCAATATTCCCACTCCCTTTGTACGTGCATGTATCACCGGATCATCTATAGCTGCTCCTTTGAAAAGGTCCAATGCCGGAATTAAATCATCGAGCATTTTACAAACCTGGGGAATATCGCTGTTATCTATATCCCTTCTTACGCCTCCCACCTTCATCATAGCATAGTGATTACGATTGCCAGTTAAAAATTCACATATATCTAATACAGGCTCGCGATATTTCCAGGCCCACATCCAGACAGTATTATATCCAAGGAAATGGCCAGCTAAACCGAGCCAGAGCAGATGAGAATGAATTCTTTCCAGCTCCCCGATAATGCTGCGAATATAAAGGGCACGTTCAGGCACCTGGACTCCAGCTAAATCTTCCACAGCGTTAACAGAAGCAATAGGATGCGACGTTGAGCATATCCCGCAGATACGCTCTACCAGAAAGATTACCTGGTCATAGGTCTTAGACTCTGCTAATTTCTCAATTCCCCGATGGTTATATCCTAACTCTATATCCAGGCCAACGACCCTCTCCCCTTCCACATAAAGCTTGAAGAATTCTGGCTCTTCCTGCAAGGGATGATAAGGACCAATCGGAATTATAGTTTTTTTCTTCTCTTCAGCCATTGTATTTCCTAGTATTCGTATTACGTATCTCATATGTTGCGTCACACAATACGCATCACACACACAACGCAATACGAGATTATTTCCTCCTTAATGGATAATTACCTTTTGGCCAGTCATCAGGAAGCAAAAGGTGCCTCAAATCTGGATGATTCCTGAAGTTTACTCCCAGGAGCTCATTTATCTCACACTCAATCCATTCTGCAGCTTTAAATATGTGAGTTAGTGATTCAACCTCGGGAGAATTTCTATCCAATAAAATACGTAAACTAAGCACCAACCCTGATGAATCAAAAGAAAAATGATAAAGAATCTCTATTCCTTTAGGAGTATCAACCCCGCTGGCAATAGCAAAGCGAGCGCCCATATCTCGAAAAATATACTGAGCAAAATCGGTTAAGTCTGCTGGATTTATATCCAGATAAATCCGCCGCTCGGACTTCTTATCATATTTAATTATTTTTTTATCAAATTTTTCTTCCAGTTTTTGGATTATCTTCATTTATTTTCCTGTTAATGATTTGACCAGTTTTACTACACCCATAATCATTGCTTCTGGTTTTGGTGGACAACCAGGAATATAAGCACTTACTGGAACTATACCATCTACCGGGCCAGCAGCATTATAAGAATCTTTAAATATAGACTTTGAACAAGCACATGAACCAACCGCTACAACCAGACAGGGCTTGGGAGCCTGTTCATAAAGCCTTTTTAGCCTTTCTGCACCTTTATGGGTAATCATTCCCGTAACTAAAAGAACATCAGCATGGCGAATACTTCCTACCAATAAAATACCAAATCTTTCCAAGTCATACTTTGGCGTCAGAGCGTCCAGAATTTCAATATCACAGTTATTACATGGAGCTGAAGCAAAATGAAACACCCAGAGCGATTTGGTTAAAGACTTAAGTTTTATATTCATCCTATATCCCTAATAAAGATCCTATATCCATAATAAAGTAGCGCTGTAATTTATCACAACATTATACTGACTATATCCCTAATAAAGCAAGTAAAACTGCTACAATAGCCAGCAGGGTCACCGGTCCCCAGAAAAATTTTACTGCCTGGTCAATACGTACCCGAGGATTGGTATTGCGAATTAAAACGATTATAACCAGCAAAATTACGTATTTTAATATACCCCAGAGAATATGCCAGCCAGAAAACGTAATTCCTCCTAAAAAGAGAACCACAAGGAACATGGGTACAACAAATAACATCATCTGGCGAGTTAATTTAAACACGGCTAACGTGGGCCCGGAATATTCAATATAAGGCCCGGCCATTATCTCCTGCTCTGCTTCTGGAATATCAAAAGGAACCAGGGTCAACTTTGCCTGCATACAGAGAACAGCTACAATAAAAGCCAAAAAGCCTGATAGAGAGCTAAATATTACTCCATTATTTATTTGGTAGGTAAGTATCTCCCCCAATCTAATTGTTCCCCCCGCTTGAATTACCGGCACAAAACAAATGAGAAGAAAAGGCAATTCGTAAGAGAGAATTAGTTTCATTTCTCTAGATGCTCCCAGAGAAGCGAGAGGATTTTTAGAGGCAAAACCACCAATAATGACAGCAATAGAAGGAATGGTAAGTAAATATAAAACTACAATTAAATCGCCAATGAAAGTGCTGGCGGGGTTAATCAGGGTTAGCCAGAGCAGGGTTGAAACAATAGTTACTGCTGCCAGTCCAAAAATTGGTGCCAGTAAAAAAGTAGTTCTTGAACTGCCTTTAGGAACGATAGTCTCCTTGCCAAGCAGCTTAATAAAATCAGCAAAATTTTGCCACCAGGGCGGCCCAACTCGCCACTGCACTCTGGCTGTTACTTTTCTATCAATCCAGGAAGACAATAATCCGATAATTGCTGTAAATAAAAACCCTGGAAAGACGACAAAATAAAAAACTGCTTTTAGCATTTTACTTTCCCCCCCAAGGAATAGAATGAACTACCAAGTTTTTACCTACGACAAAAATGTTTTCTTCAGGATTTTCTTCTACGTCAATATATTTTACTGCCTCAAAGGGGCAAGTATTTACACACTCTGGTATTTTCCCATTTGCCTGGCCTGAGCAATAATCACATTGAGAAACAAGATAAGGAATTACTTCCGGGTAGATAGTCCCAAAAGGGCAAGATAAAACACAAGACTTACATCCAATGCATCGCATATTGTATCTTTTTAAGGTACCATCTTCTTGTTTTTCCAGGGCATCCTGTGGACAGGCTTTAACACAGGGAGCTTGCTCACACTGGCGGCAAACCGTAGCAAAATTAGCTAATTCTCGTAAAGTGGTTATTCCATTATTTTGGGGGTGATAAAAATAACTGCACTTAACTTTGCACTCTTTGCATTTGTTACATATTTCTAAGTCAATGAATAATTGCTTCATCTTTTACACCCAAATTTCCGGGATATCCTTTATCTCTTCATAGGTAAAGACAGGGCCGTCTTTACAGACATAATATTTACCTAAAGCACAGTGCCCACATTTACCAATACCACAGGACATATTCCTTTCCATGGATAAATATATGTTTTTCGGCTCATGCCCGAGTTCAATTAATTTCCTGGTAGCAAATTTCATCATAATAGGAGGCCCGCAAACGATAGTTACACTTTCACCTAAATTAACTTTTACCTCATCTAATAAAATAGTTACTACTCCTTCATATTCTTTCCAATTCTCGTCTGCTTTATCTACACTGCGTAAGATTTCTAACCCTGATAGTTTTTTCCATTCCGGGAAAGATTGTTTATAAACTATGTCCTCGGGTGTTTTTGCTCCATAACAAAGTATTATTCGCTTGAATTTATCCACTTCATGAAGCAGAGTTAAAAGAAACGAGCGCAAAGGAGCAAGCCCTACCCCTCCGCCAACGATTAAAACTTCTTTGTTATAGAATTTCTCTATAGGATAGCCTTTTCCATAAGGGCCCCGTATGCCTACAACCGTACCTTCTCCCATCTGGTGTATTTTTTCAGTTACAAACCCTGCCTTCATTATGGTAACTTCAATTTTATTCACCTCGTAAGGGGAAGAGGAAGGAGTAAAAGGTGCCTCTCCTACACCAGGAACAGTTAACTCAATAAACTGGCCTGTAGCAAATGGGAGACTCTCTTTTGGCTTCAAAACAAAAGTTTTTATTTCTGGAGTTTCAGAAATAATCTTTTCAATCTTTGCCTGAGTAAGTGAATAAGGATTTTTCATTTTTTACTGACTACTCGTTACTTTATTCAATACTTCGCGTTTATCAATTTTTCCCTGACATGCATCTATACATCGTCCACAACCAGTGCATGCAAGGAAACCAAAATTTTCCGGTTTATAGCTATACTTACATAGGTATCTATTTCTAAATCTTTTCCATAATTCATCACTCGGATCAGCCCCTCCTGCCATCCGAGCAAACCCGTTAAATTGACAGGAATCCCATGTTTTATCCTTAAAAAATTTCTCTTTTTGAGCCGAATCAATAAGAAGAAAGCAATGGCAAGTGGGACAAATATTAGTGCAGGCACCACATTCTACACAATCCTCTGATAATTCCTTCCATAAGATAGAATCATCTTTTGCCTTGATTATATCTTGAAAACTTTTTACTACTTTAGAAGAAAAAACTTTATTTCTTTCCCTTACCTTTGCTTTCATTCCCTCACGCTTTTCTTCCCGTTTTTGAACCGCTTCTTTTTTTGCTTCGCTGAAAAGAGTCCTATTCGCCTCAATCAGTCTCTTACCTTTTTCTGAACCTACTTCTACTAAAAACTCGTTATCTAGTAAAGTAAGATTAAGGTCAAAACTTTGCTTCTGAAAGAGGCTGCCTTTCGAGATAATCGAGGACTTATAATCACTGTCATAAGTTACACCGGAATCCTTCTCCGGAAAGGGATTACCACCAACCTCTGTGCAAAAACAGCTTTCTTTTGCATCCAGACAATCGCTACTCATTAAAATAGTATTTTCTCTTTTTTCTTTATAGAAAGGGTCGATGAAATCTTCTGACAGGAAAACTCTATCCAGGATAGAAAGTGCAGCAAGGTCGCATGATTTAAGCCCAACAATTACTCTTTTCTTGCTACTCTTGCTACTTACCTCCTCTTCTTTGTTATCAGTTACTGTCTCCTTAACTGGCGAGAAGAATATCTTCAGTGGATCAATACTGCAGTATTTATGACTTTCATAAGAAATTTGAGCAATATTATCTTTAGTTAAAAGCTGATAAGTCCATCCACCTTCAACTCCCTTGGGGCTGTATAAATCGTACTCTGAAAATAACTCTACTAATAACTTGTCCCAATCAGTTTTGGTTATAGAATAGGTACTCATTTTCTATAATTTCTCTACAATTTTGCCGTACACTCGATTAAAATTTTCCTACCTTAAAATTAAACCCTGTTAAAAAAATCTCCTCACCCTCTACTCGTAAGAAACTAAAGGCTGTTAAGAAATCTATTTTGCGCCCCAACCTCACAGACCTCATGATAGGATCTTCTAACAGGGCAAATTACTTATCTCGCTTAGCTTTAGCAGCTTAACCTTAGCTGCTTAACCCTGGCTGCTATCTAGGAAATTTACCACAATTAGGCTATAGTATATAAACCCTTATTTTTTTGTCAACAATGTATCAGGAGTTGCAAATATTTTAATTGAAAATCAAAGTTGATATTGCTATAATCTCCAATCAACTTTATATTAGTACCTATGAATTCTTAGTTATATATTAATAATGGATCCTTAGTAATATACATATTAGAACGAAAGGATTTGCAAATGGTAGATATTCTACCTTTTAATGGACTTATTTATAATAAAAATAAAATCAAAAATATTTCCGATGTGATCTCTCCACCTTATGATGTAATTTCTCCATCCCTTGAAAAGATGCTATACAATCTTGATCCCTATAACATTATCAATTTAATACTTCCCAAAGGCAGTAATAAAGAAAAATATAAAAATGCAAATAAAATCCTAAACAACTGGATAGAAAACAACATTTTAAAATTTGATAATGAGAAATGCTTTTATATTCTTGAAGAAAATTTCTATGTTGGCACTAAAAGAAAAAAAAATCTTGGTTTTATTGGACTGACAAAAATCGAACCTTACAGCCAGTTAAAAATAATTCCACATGAACAAACACTGCCGGAGCCCAAGCAGGATAGACTAAATTTACTGGCGAGCTGCAGAACAGATTTCGGTGTTGTATATACCCTTTATAATGACAATCAAAACAAGGTGCTAAAGATTTTTAAAAATACCATACAAAAAAAACCTTTTATAGATACCTATGCAGGATATGACTCTACCCTGAAATTTAAATTATGGAGAATCTCAAATATATCAGAGATAAAAGAAATTATAAAGATAATGAGAGATAAGAAACTAATAATAGCTGACGGA
>VGAU01000117.1 GCA_016870675.1 Actinomycetota bacterium
TGAAGTTTATGTTTATGAGATGTTAGGTAAGATAGCCATAATCTCATTAAAAGTAGGTAATAATGTAATAAAGTTAAGATGTACAGGTAGTAAAAGATTTAATATAGGTGATAAAGTTGGAATAAAGCTAAACATGGATAAAGCTTTATTCTTTGATTATAAGAGCGGAGATACATTATAAATTTGATATATAACTGATTTTGGATTTAGTTAGTTGCAGTCTATTGTTAATTGTTAAAGTTTACTTTATCAATAAAGGAGGTGAAAGATGAGGGGAATAAATTAATTTGTTTTGAAAACCTATTTAATAAAAAGTAGTAATTAGGAAAGGAGACGAAAATGAAAAAGTCATTAGTATGGCTAGTAGTAGTGCTGTTATGTGTGTCTATGGTAGCAGCTCTTTCACTTGCAGGATGCAAGCCACCAGTTGAAGAAGTAGAGGAAGTTCCAGTTGAAGAAGTAGAGGAAGTTCCAGTTGAAGAAGAAGTAGCTGAGGAAGCAGCTGGTAAAAAATTTGAGGACGTAACACTCACTATTCAGATGTTCTCAGGTCCAGAAGCTGAGGCTATGGAGCCAACTGTAGCTTACTGGAACGAAAATTATGCAGCACAAACTGGCATAACTGTAATTAACCTGGCACTGAGTAGAACAGGTTATTTTGAGAAAATGCAGGCACAGCTTATGTCAGGTTCAGCTGATCCTGACATTGTTCACCCATTCTCGCTACAGCTTGGTAAATTATCTATGTATCTGTTGCCATTGGATGATTACTTCAAAACTGAACTATTCAGTGGTCCAAATGGCGAGACATACGACTTTAATGACCTGTACCCAGCAGCACTAGCTACAACTAAAGCTATTGATGGCAAGATTTACATGGTACCAAAAGACATGAGCGAGGTACTGTTTTACTGGAGGACTGATTTACTTGACAAGGCTCCAGAGACCTGGCCTGAAGTTATTGAAATTGCAAAGGAATTCACAAAAACTGAAAATCCAGAGTCTCCAACACCTTATGGATTTGGTTACCAGGGTAAATACGAAATGTGGAACTTCTGCAGCTTCTTACCAATTGCTTGGTCATTTGGTGCTGAGATGTTTGACGCAGATGGAAAACCAACATTTAACACACCGGAATGGGTTGCAGCATTCAAGGTTCTACAGGACATAGCTGCATTCAAGGGATTCCAGGCAGGTGTAGAGAATGCTGAATATCCAGAAATTTTTGCTACAATCCAGAATGGTGAAGTTCCAGTTGGTTATGAATGGAATGCTGCTTACCGTGAGCTGACAAGTCCTGAAATTTCACCTAAGGTTGGCGGCAAGCTGGCAATTGCACCTCCTGCAAAAGCCACAGCAGATGGCAAGAACTTCATGTATGTTCAGACCATCTGTCTTGCAATCAACAAGAATTGCAAGAATCCTGACGCTGCATTCAAATTCCTATCATGGGCAAGCTTTGGCGAAGGTGCAAAACTCTATGAGCAAGCTGGTGGATCTTCTCCACTACAGTCAATCTGGACAACATCTTCTGAGCCACTACCGACTATTGCTAAATGGCTAGAATTTGGTAAACCAGCTCCTGCTTATGAGTACATTTCAGACGTTATCATGATTGGTTCAAAGAAAACCCAGCAAGTAATTATTGGAGAACTAACTGCAGAAGAAGCAGCTCAAGCTATGCAAAAAGAAGTTGAGGACTTCCTACTGATAAGGTAAAAGTAAAAAAGGATGGGGGTAAAATTTTTACCCCCATCAAAAACAATTTTGATAGGTGGTAAGTCTGAAAGAAAATCAAATTGGCAATATATTTATAAAAGAAAAAATGCTTAAGGACAACGGTTTTCATCCCGTTTTGTGCCTTGAGCGAAGCGAAAGGAATGGTTATAAAAATGGTAAACAATTCAGAGACATTAAGTTTAAATGCTATACAAAGAAATAGGGCAAGCCTTTTTATGGAAAAAAGTTTTAAATATTGGATGATAATTCCAATTACATTAGCCTTGCTTGCAATTGCCATATTCCCCTTCCTATATGCACTGTATTTAAGTTTTACAAACGCTAAGACAATTAATTTTTTACACCCTAATTTTGTTTGGTTTAAAAATTACTGGTTTCTGCTAAAGAATGGTATTTTCTATCTGGCATTGGCACAGACTCTTGGTTATGTTGCACTTTCACTTGGACTTGAAACTGGCATAGGTTTATTCCTTGCAATTTTAGCTGATAAAGTTGATAAAGGGTCTAAAGTTATAGTTTCACTATTATTTACACCAATGCTTATATCAACTGTGTTTGCTGGTATTATTGCAAAGCTTGTGCTAAGCCCAACTTTTGGAGTAATACAGTATTATTTCAACAAAATAGGATTTGCAGGGGAACTTACTGATAAAGCACATGCTTTGATCACTATTATAGGAATTGATGTTTGGCAATGGACAAGCTTCATGTTTTTAATTTTATATGCAGGTCTTAAGGCGTTACCTCCTGAACCTTTTGAAGCAGCAAGAGTGTTTAAAGCTAATGCATGGCAAACATTTAGATATATAACACTGCCCTTGTTAAAACCTGTTTTAATAATTGCGGCAATATTTAGAATGATGGATTCGTTTAAAGCATTTGATCATATATATGCTTTAACAGGTGGTGGTCCAGGTAATGCAACAGCAACTTTATCTGTATTGATGTACAATTTTGCATATAAAGCAGATTCATTCGGGATTGCATCTGCATTAGGCATAGTAATGTTAGTGGTTGTTATTTTCGCTACAAAAAGATTACTTAGATTTATGCCTATGTATAAATAAGTTATTAGGAGAAGTCTGAAAGAAAATCAAATTGGCAATATATATTTATAAAAGAAAAAAGGATTAAGGACAACGGTTTTTCATCCCGTTTTGTACCTTAAGCGAAGCGAAAGGAATGGATATAAAAATGAATAAAATTAGAGTTGGCTTTGTGGGTGCTGGCTTTGTAGGACCCATACACATTGAGAATATAAGAAGGCTTGGTTTTACGGATGTTGTTGCACTTGCGGAGATAAACCAAGAAGTTGCAGATAGAGCAGCAATTAATTTAGGAATTCCGAAAGCTTATGGAAACTGGGAAGATCTGGTTGCCAATCCTGATATTGATGTAGTGCATGTTACATGTTCAAATGTGCTTCATTACCCCATTTCAAAGGCGTGTATCGAGGCTGAGAAAAATGTTATTTGTGATAAACCATTAACGATGAACACTGGTGAAGCTAAAGAACTTGTTATTTTAGCAAAGAAAAGAAATATAGTTAATGCAATTACGTTTAATATGGGGTTTTATCCCATGATTCAGGAAGCAAGAGAGATAATTGCAAGGGGTGAGCTTGGCAAAATTAATCTTGTTTATGGAAGATATGTTCAGGATTGGCTTTCAAAAGACACAGATTACAACTGGCGAGTAGAATCTAAATATCAGGGCAAGTCGAGAGTTGCTGCTGATATAGGGTCACACTGGATGCAGATGGTTCAGATGGTTTTAGGGAAAAGGATTACTTCAGTATATGCAGATTCAACAATATTTATACCGATAAGGAAAAAACCTTTAATAGAAATTCCAACTTATTCGGAACAGGAGCTAAAACCAGGTGAGTATGAAGAGTTGAAAATTGATACAGAAGACCATGTTACGATTATGCTTAAGTTTGAAGATGGAATAAAAGGTGTTATGATTGCAGCACAGGTTTGCCCAGGTAGAAAAAATAGGATTGAGTGGGAAATACATGGTACTGGGGAAAGCCTATCATGGCATGGAGAAGAGCCCAATCAATTATGGATAGGATACAGGAATAAACCAAATGAAATATTTGTGAAGGAGGCAAATCTTCTAAGTCCGGGAGCAAGAGAATTTGCATTTTATCCTGGTGGTTTAACTGAAGGATACGGAGATTCCTGGAGAGGTATTTTTACAAGAATCTATAATTATATGAAAAATGAAGGTCATAAAAAGAATATAAAACCTGATTTTCCTACTTTTGAAGAAGGATATAGAATAATGGTTGTAATTGATGCAGTGCTCAAGAGCATTAAAGAAAATAGATGGGTTGATGTAAAATTTCAATAATAAAACAATAAACATAAAAATAATATTAAATAAAGATAAAATAAAAGCACATGCAAGAATTTGAAGAACACCTAATCCCTAACAGGATTAGGACAATTAGGAAAAAATTAAATTTAACTTTAGATGAACTTGCTTCAAAGATTAATATGAGCAGAGCTTATGTTTCAAAGCTTGAAAGATCCAGGAAAGCTCCACCCATATCAACTCTTTTTAAAATAGCCAAATCATTAAATGTTGACTTGAATTATTTAATAACAGGTATTAGCGGTCAGTATAACAACCAAAAGGTCTCTCTAGTTGCTGAAGATGAGCAATTAGGAGTAATACATCAAAGATCAAGCTATGGATATATATATAAAGCTCTGGCTTATAAAAAGAACAATAAGCTGATGGAAGCTTTTAAGATTATCGTTCCATCAAAAGAAGAACAGGAGCCATTCATTCATGATGGTGAGGAGTTTAATTATCTTTTAAAAGGAAAAGCCAGAGTTTTTGTTGATGGTGAATGGTATTTAATGAATGAAGGAGATTCCATTTACTATGATTCAGCACTTCCTCACTATGCAGTGAGTATAGGAGGAAAGGAAGCAATTTTTTTACAGGTTAATACACAACCAAAAAATAAGTAGAAAAATAATTAAGAAATAATAATAATTTTAAGTGTATAAAACTACTAAAGTAGAATTTTTAAATTATTTATTTATTATTAGTTAATTTTTTTAAATATATTTTTAAAAATCATAAAAAAATTGGTTATTTCTATTTTTTATATATTCAATTTTACAGCAATTAATCATCTTAAAATAATTTTCTAAATAATCCCACTATGTAAACCCTAAAAGAGCATATTTTTAAAAAAGCAAATTCGATTTCGAGAAAATAGTGGATTTTCACCAGAATTATGATATACTTGAGGTAAATCATAATAAGGAGGGGCGTATGAATAGAAAATATATGGATGCAGAACTAAAAAAAGCTGCCTCGCATCTTGCAAAACTTACCCATAAAGGAAGCTTTTTAAGGGGAAATATTGTTACCATGAAAAGGGTATGTGGTTATCCTAACTGCAAGTGCGCAGTAGAAGGGAAAAAACATGTATCTATGTATATTGGGAAAAAACAAGATGCTACTACAAAGATGATATATATTCCAAGTCGTCTGGAAGATGAAGTAGAAAAAAAGATTAATGCATACCACAGGATAAAAAAGCTAGTAGAGAGAATATCTGAGCTAAATTATGCCGAGCTTAAGATAAAGAAAGATAAAAAGATTGTATAGAAAGCTTATACGGTATTCAAATAAAATATTTAATCTATTTAGCATCATAGCTACCATTACTGATGAGAGATTAAAACCACAAATTGCTACAGTAAAGATTACTACTGCAATAATTATCATGCAGTTTTCTAATCTGGGATCACTTAATAGCTTATCTCAGGCAATATCAGCCGGCAATTTAAAAAAAGATATTCCATCAGTTTCAACAATTGCAAGAAGTGCTGATAGTATTAATTTAGAAGAGATAAGGAATATAGGTATAGAAATTTATAAAAAGGCCAGAAAGTCTAAAATGCTTTCTCCATACTGCGGAATGTGGGTGGGGATAGTAGATGGTCATGAGCAGACCACTTCTAAATACCACAGATGCCCACATTGCAAAAGTAGAATAGTAACCAAAAAAGGTGGAGTAAAAGAGGTGCAGTATTATCACGAGTTTACTGCATTTATCCTGGCAGGACCTGATATTAGCTTCATATTAGACATAGAGCCGATACTTCCCGGTGAAGGAGAGATTTCAAGCTCATACAGGCTTCTAGAGAGAGTACTGGGGAACTACCCCAAGGCATTTTCCGTAGTAATTGGTGATGGACTTTATTTAAAGGAGACAGTATTTAATCTGCTTAAGAAACATCATAAATATACTATAGCAGTCCTAAAGGAAGAAAGAAGACAGATTTTTGAAGAAGCAAATAGTCTCTCCCTACTAGGAGCCTGTCCGAGAATA
>VGAU01000118.1 GCA_016870675.1 Actinomycetota bacterium
CATTTTAAAAACATCTTCTTTTAAAGGTTTTCCATTTTTATTACTAATACCATAATTAAGCCCAAACTGAGCTGTTCTTAAGCATAATCTATTATACACTTACGTCACTTCTTCCCACTTTTTTATCTTATTTTATAGATTTTAATAACCTTCATCTCACACTACCTGATTTTTAGGTAATTTTTAATATATTATTAAAAACGATTTTATCTGCGGGTTCTTTGGAATGAATTCCATATTGATGAAGAAATTCATCGTTGGGTTCTATCACCTCATTAATTAGATCTATGTTATTACAATACTTTTCAATATTAGTGAAGTATTCATGTTCATTTTCACATAATTCTACTCTTTTTTTTAAGAGATTTTTCGCTTCTTTTATCATTTTTAAACAATATTTATTATAATAAACAATTATTGGTTTTCTTGTGCAAAGCATTTTTAGAAGACTAGTCATGGGAAAATCTATAATATATAAATCATTACTTTCAAGATAATTCTCTGTATCAACATTATTTGGTAAAAATTTAATATTGTTTAGTTTTTTTTCACTACAAAATTCTCTCAATGGATGTATAAAAGGTTGGTAAGGATATTGTTTTATATTAAACGTTATATCTTTAAAATTATTAAATAACATTACCATTTTTTTTTGTAAATTTACATACCAAAAATTAGGATAGCTGTTCCATCCATAATAAAAAAAGTCAGGTATAAAGTGTGTATCGACATATAATACGGATATCTTCCTTTTTTCCTTGTTGATCTTTATCGTTTTTCTTTGATTTAAGTATAATTGTTGTAATATTGGATTTCCTGTTGCAATGGGGATAGCATACTTTTCATTATCTTTCATTTCTCTCTTAAAATAATTACAGACACCATTCCCATAAACATATGAATATTTGTAATTTACATAATCAGAATATTTAATTATAGGTGCTTCAACTGACCCCATTGCACCATGCTGAATTGTGCAAATATTAATTCCGATTCTTTGAGCCGCAAGAGATGCAGCAATTTCTTTATAATCGGTAATTGAAGGATTTAAGAAAATTCCTATCTTTTTCTTAATGAATAATTTTTCTATATCGATACTTTTTAGTATTGTTTTTGGAATAATTTCAAAAATATATATTTTTAGCCATTTTAATATTATATTGAAGTAATTAATTCCATCGTATTCAAACAACTGTTTAATTTCATTATCTAAGGTTATTTCATTCCAAAATTCATTAAGAGTTTTTTTTGTAATCCCAATTTGTTTAAGTATTTGCCAAGATTCTTTATTTTTATGATTTATATTATTATCCATTATATTTGAAATCTTAATCACATTTCCCCCACTCTTTCTCCATTCAGTTAGATAAGAGGGTATATGTGCAAGAGTATTACTTTTCCCAATTGCAACATTCGGAAGTTCGTTTTTTATATTAATACAGTTAATTAGATATTTTAAAAGATCATTATATAAATATTTTACAAAATTTCTTATGTATTTACTAAAAATTAACTCTTTTTTAATTGTGTAATATTCTAAGTTATATTGATATTTATTCTTTATAAGCAAAAGAGCATCTAAACTTAAAGTACCGATATTAAATTTGATGTCATTAAATAAAATATCTTTATTATTATCAAAAGCTACTATATGGGCTGGTTGGATTGCTTCACACATTTTTTTTAAAGTGTATATTTTATTAAAAATTGAATCATTAAATATTTTTAATAAAATAATAAAGGGTGAGTTTGAAAATATCTTATTTCTACATAAGTCCTCAAACTTTAAATCCATTTTTTTATCAAATAAATGAGCCAGTAACTCAATTATTTTTAAATTACTTGATGCTTTTTTAATAAAATCGAGGGGATCGTAGAAATCTTCAATTGATAAGTAATCAATTCCATGACTATCCAGCATTTGAGCAATATGTGGATACATTGCAATTGGAAATATGTGTTTAGGAAAAATTCCATTGTTTTCAGATATTAAATAATTAAGTTCTTCTGGTAAGGAAAGAAGTGTAATAGTACCATGTATAGACGTTCTATGTATATTTTTATTATTGTTCATAGAAATTAATACCATCCAATGTAACAAAGCCAAACTAAATTATACAAATCAGATAACTGTTGTCCCGTTGCTTCAATTCCTGATATATAATCATCAGTAATTTTTTGAAAATAATCAAGGTTGAAATATTGACCATCCAATATTTGTTCAAATGGATAATTTTTTAGTTTATTTCGGAAAAAAAATAAAAAACTTGAACCATAAAGAATTTCGCCTTCAAGAGAAAAATTGGGGTTGACATCATATAAATACGAATGAGGTCCAACTTGCAAATGATTTGGATAATCAACTTTATTCTCAAGCATCCATTTCATTGGGTACTTAGTTGGTCGTAATTCCAATCCCCGGCCCCAGTCTTCGGGCATTTTACTGAGAAACTCCTGCATCCGCATATCCCAAAACGGGAGATTCAACCTTAGTTGATTAAAGCCGGTCATTTCAGAGATTGATTTAACAGTTGATCCCTGCCAATGAAAACTATTATACAAATACAATATCCAACTGTATACAGTGTCTGGTTCAATGAGTTCCACACACTCTTTTAGATATGAATTAAATATCTCAGATTCATATCGTTCTTTTCCATAGTTTGTAAGCAACTGATTGTTATGTATGCCATAAAAGGGAATACGGCGATTTCTTATAAAAAATGAAGCAATAAACTTAAGCTTTAGTTCAAAAATATTCAATGGTTGTTCATCTTCAAAAGAATGCCACTTCAAACGCGAGCGAAGAATATTATATACTGCATCTTTTGAATATGTACCATTTAAAATACTTTTGAAAAAAGTTGGACCAAACAGATAGGATGACATTTTATCACTATATTCCCGGAATGCCAAAACAGGATGTTCAAGTATTGTAGTGAACTGTGAAAAACCTAAATTATGGGCACCATCACTAATTTCTCCGCAAAAAACAGTATCATCCAGAGATCTATGATGATTAATGTAATCGGAAAGGACATAGAAATTATATGAATTATCAGCGTAAATGTGATTATCCCGAAGAAAAGGTTTTATATTTTCCCACTTTTCTATTGCATGTTTTGTTGTGTAATCTGTTGGTACGATGGATATATCGACAGAATAATACTTGGCAAATTTTTTTGCTCGTTCAATTTCATATTGATTTGCATCTCTTGCTCTATCAGAATATTCCATTTTACATGTGACAGCACGTACATGAGAAGAACCAAAGTTTTTAACTAACAATGCTAAAAGTGCTGTTGAATCCCACCCACTCGAAAGGTAAATCCAATTAGTTCCTTCTCTGGATCCCCTAATTCGTATTGCCTCAGAAAGAATCTGAAAATACTCTGTAAGTTTACTATTATCATAGGATGCAGCACTATCTGCACGAAACGGTATTTGTTCGATATAGTTTTTATTCTCTGTTAATACAAGTCGTTCACCAACTCCTAGCCTTTTTACATTTGAATAAATTGTATGTTTCTTTGGTGCATACATTCCGTATATAGACAGTAGGTTTGCTAATGCAGTCTGGTCATAGGATCCTCCCTCTTCAGCAACTACAGCCGAAAGATCTGATGATGCAATAACATTATTTTTTTGTATAGAGTAGAAAATATCTTTTTTGTTAAAACGATCTGCAAAAATTATCACACTATGATTCTTTTTATTAATTAAACAGGCTATATAATCTCCTTCAATTTTTGGGATAATCTCATTTAAATTTGATTTGTGAAAACAATTTTTTAATGCTGATTCTTTTTCAGATATATTGTCAACGGGGAGATATTTTCCAGTATCCTGAAGGATTGCATATATAGTACCCCATAAAAAAAGTTTATTTTCATCGCCTAAGGAAACTTCAGTATATTCTTTATCAGAAACTAAAAGTAAATTCTTACCTGAATAAATAATGTTTTTATTATTTAATAAAGACTCTTTTTCTCTAATAAATTTTTCGCCATAAAATAATTTCATTTTGTACATCTTTATTTTTTTTTATAATATTTATTTATCTTCATGTGTGATATATGAATGATGTTTTTTTGTCTAATTTTAACCGTTTTGCTACCCATGCCACAGGGTAAAGAAGTATTTTCTCCAGCTGAGGTGAAAATTTCCATATTCTATGAGATATTTTTGAAAAAATAAAAATCAAAAGGTATTCACTGAAAGGGAATAATCGCCGTAGATATATCGATGAGTTTTTCCAGCAAAAATCAGTAATTGCCCTCTTCATTTGTGGCGAATAATCCCAAAACACGTCATCGATGTAAAGACAGAGTTGATCAGAAAGAAAAAGCATAAAGAATGCATTAATTTTAGATGGAGAGGGTGAATTTCTCTTCAGGTCTAACCACCATTCTGTAAATCCATATTGTTTATGATATTGATCATAAAGTTTTGTACCGGGATATGGAATGGGAGTAGCTGTAGAGCTGAAAAAGATAAGAGATTTTGGTATTATAGACATCTCTTGAATGTTTTTTTTAAAATGCTCGGGTGTTTCCCAGGGAAAACCAATAATATTATTGAAATAAATCGCTGGAAAATGTATTTTTTCAAGAATTTTAAAACCTTCATGAATATCTGAAACTGTATATATTTTATTGATTTTCTGTAAGGTTTCATCATTAAAACTTTCAATTCCGAATGCAAGCCGGCAAAAACAAGCTGATAGCATTTCAGAGAGCATTTGTTCATCCAAACTATCAATACGCAGCTGTGCTGAAAATTTTAACGCAAATTGACTTTTTTTTACAAGTCCGCAAAATTCAATAATACGATCCTTATTAATAAAAGCTTCATCATCTTGAAATGCAAATATTCTTGCACCATATTTTTCAGCGAGAAACTCAATTTCTTGAAAAACGTTCTGGGGACTCCGAGCACGGTACGTACGTCCAAAAACATTATGGCTTGAACAGAAAATACAATTGTAGTGACATCCTCTACTAGAAAAGACACTCCAAAATATCGGATTGGAAAATGGATTATGGCTTCCTGTATAATAGACAATAGGAAATGCATCGTAATCAGGAAAGGGGATTGTATCCAAGTTTTTAATCAACGGTCTTTTGGAAGTATAGCAGACAGAATCATCCTTTTTTATAAAACAGATGCCCGCGATATCTTCAATTTTTTTTCTACCGAGGAAATATTTTGCAAGATCTAAAATTGTATCTTCGCCTTCTCCGATTGCAACGATATCAACACTGTGCTGAAGAACTTCTTCGGGACAGCAGTTTGCATGAGGGCTACCAGCAACGATAGGAATTTTTAATTTCTTCAGACATTTTAGATATTCATAGGTCTGCGGAATATATGTAATGGTAATAGTAACACCGATGAAATGAGGAGAAAACTGAAGAATCTGTTGCTCAAGTTCTTCTTCATTTAGTAAATGGAAAGGGGCAGTAGCATCAAGAACAAGAAAATCATGCCCAGCCTTTTTTAATGTAGATGAGAGATAGACAAGATTTAAGAGAATTTCGCTTGAAGGAACAGCTGTGGGAGGATTGAGAAGGATAACCTTACAGTTCGTCATATTAAAACACACCTCAAAAGGGCCCCTACCGATAGCTTGTTTTGCTTTTTTACCATTAAAAGAACACTTTTATATTTCATCTATTTACCTTCTTTTAAATTTTTTATATGCATTTCATATGTAATAATCTTACTTAGTTAGAACCTTTCGGTTATTTGTCCCACTTTCCCTATCTGCTTGAACATAAAATTATTATCTAATAATTTTAATAAAAAATATAGAAATAATTTAAATTAGTTCATGCTGAATAATTCAGCACAAATATATCAGATTATGAAAAGTATTAACACAAACAAATATAAAAGGCCCGTAAAATATGATAAATTTCCTTTAAAACTACTACATAGTAAAGGAGAATTTTACATGTTTACAGGCCTTAAGCATCAATTAGAACTAACTGATACTTTACTTGATGACATTTTACCGCGAGACAATGAACTAATCAAGTAAAAAAGATACTAAACTGGAAAGCTATAAATA
>VGAU01000119.1 GCA_016870675.1 Actinomycetota bacterium
TGTAATTTTTAAGAAATTAATTAGGAAAAACTGAGTTTTTAACTTGCGGAAAGACAGTTAAATGAAGAAAATAAATATAATTATTTTAATTATTTGCATCATAATTCTGATAATAGTTTCAATAACTGTTATGCAAAAGAGGCCGGATATTGAAAACATCTACTTAAGTTCTGACAGAGACTCTAGTTTTGACAAATTAAAGCAAAACAACAATTATTATTTTGACAGCCGGAATCTAGATATCTATCTTATAATAGAAGTAAAGCACCTTACCACCGAAGATGAAATAAAAGTCCAGTGGGAAAAAACTGAAAATAGTTCCTACAAAATAATTCAGAAAAATATTGTAAACCCGGAACAAAAGGGTTCAGGAAAGATTATAATTTCATTAGTTAAAAAAAATGATATGTATCCTCCTGGAAACTATAATGTAAGAATTTATTTAAATGGAAGCAGTAAAATTTCCAAAAAATTCTACATCTCAGATAAAATCTAATTGACTTTTGTATATTCAGATCCTACTTTACTGAATTCGCTTTTTACCCTTTGAAATATTAATTCCAATATTCCATTTACCACATTATCAAGATTATAGTTTTCAATAATTCTAACATTTTTCTCTTTTGCCAATTTTTCTATATAATCCTGAATCATCATGATTTTATCCAGATGCTTTATATATTTATCCATCGGCCTCGAACCCTGGGTCTCAACAGTTCTCTTGGTGAAGTGTTCTTTATGAATGTTTTTATCAGGTACTGATATAACTATCTGCTGGACTACAGCTCTGGACGAATATTCCCTGAGATCCAGGTAACCTGGCACTACGTGTGCGCCTTCTATAACAATATCTGATTTTTCCTCGATATTTCTCTTTATTATTGCTTCTATACCTACATTAACTGCCAGCACCTGTTCCCTGAAACCCAGAATAACCGGTTCTACTCCAGAAGGAGGAAGAGTTAGATTTTTATATGCATTATAAGAGGAGCCTCTAAGAGGCCTGATTAATTTTTCAGATACCGAAGCTCTCATTACTTCTCTTATGGCATCTGTAGAAGCTACCCTGGTTATATTTAATCTATTGGCCAGTATAGTAGCTATAGTCGATTTTCCTACACCGGTTGATCCTCCAATAAGTATTATAATTGGTTTTTCAAGTTTACCAACGGATTGCCAGAGTAAATATCTCTCAGCATATTCTAAGCTAACCTTATCTTTTATAAACCTGAATGCCAGTAATCTTAATTCACCGAGAGAAAGGGAATATATTTTATTTTTTAGAAAATAATCCTGGATTTCAAGCGCAATTTTATGAGCAGTTATGATATCCAAACCAGTTACCGAAATAGATGAAGCAAGTATTCCTTTGGAAAAGGGCAGACCACCTTTTTTATCGGAAATTACTATCACCCTGGGGCTTGCTTCATCTTTATTCCTTAAATCCATATTAATCTTTCTCCTTTGAGAATATTTTTTTTAATTCTCTTTCCAGCGCCCCTTTACCATCCAATATAATGGGAATATTATTCATATATATTACCTCTTTTTTATGCTTAAAAGCATAATCTGTTAAAACATCCACTGATGCCGCCTTTAATTCTGTCAGTATTGTGTCGTAATCCCCATTTTTTCCCAGGTCCTTTTTAAGCTCTTCTCTACTTCCCAGGCTGAAACTCATTTGTTTAACATTGCAATTAAAATTGCTCTCTACATAATTCTTAATTATAGATTCAATAATTTTATTAGCAGTCATAGCTATAAAAATCTTTTTACCCCCAATATCAGATAAAGGCTGCGGCCTAAAAACTGTTTTTATAATCTTAGCCTTTGAATTTATTTTTTTAATTTCCTTTTCTAAAAAAATTACTCTATTCCGATCAGCCAACGGCTCCTCACACATTGTAATGATTACCAAATCTGCAGATATTATTCTATAAATCCCTAAATAACCTATTATATTTTCCCAGCTCTGGCCGGCACCTATTACACATATGCTAGCATCTGTTTCCACATCCGGGATAGAAGCACCACTTCCTTCCACTATTATCAGGTCAGGATTTAATTTTACAGCAATATCTATACCTTCTTTTATATTAGACATAAAAATCTTACCTCCAAAACCTCCTCCACATCTTCTGCAGCCAACAGTGGTAATCTTGCTGGTAAGGGCATCTTCTATATAATCTGAACTCGCATGCATACCCTTATTACTGATACCCAGGAGATATTCAGGAGTAATATCTATTTTATCACCTCTAATGATCTGGGGACTTTTAGGTCCGCCTCTACCCATAGCAACAACACAAACATTAACATTTTGCCGGGTGTATATTTTAGATATATAAGAACTAACTGCAGTTTTGCCAATCCTTTTTCCCGTTCCAATAATGGATAGAGTGGGTTTGCTGCAGTGTATATCTTCTTTCTCATAAGAAAATAAAAAATCGGGACCCATGTAACTGCATTTATTTGCAAGACAAAAAGAAGCTATTTTCATTCTAATTATATAATTTACTACGGGCTCGTCACTTAAATCATAAACAATATCAGGCTTAAAATATTCAAGTGCTGCTTTAAAATCTATATCAATATCTTTAATTGTATAAACTTCTTCGCCAAAAAAATCCTCTAGATTATTTATCACCAATTTCTCAGTTCCGCCAAGGAAAATAATACCCTTAAAATTGCCAGGATAGATTTTTTTGAGCATCGCTACCGCATCATAGGTTACCTGTGGATAATGCTCACCGTCTACTAATGCAATTAGATTTTTACTCTTATTGTTTTTTCTCTTTAATAAACTTATCACCGAGTTTACTCTTTTTCTCTTTTCTTTTTATACCTAAAATTTTTTCAATTCTATCAAAAGGTGACCTTCTATATATATCAATTTCTTTCTCCCTGACATATATAATATTATAACTGGGTTCAATCTTTCCTCTTAATCTAAGACAGGAAACTGTTCCAGCAGTAACTACCAGCAGGTCTTCTACTCTCCAGAGGTATGGCACATGTTTATGTCCGTTTAGCACCATATCCACCCCGGCATCAACCACTGTTTCCAGAACATCGCCGGCATCATTTACAATATTCCTCTCCCTGCCTGTGTTGGGAACTGATATCAAATGATGATGCATGGCAAAGATCTTAAAAACTCCATTATCGCATTTACTGAACTCATTCTTGATCCATTCATAATGTTCTCTACCAATCTGTCCATTATCCAGATCCGGTTCACTTGAATCAGCTGCAACAATAGTTACCTTATTACTGTTAAATGAAATATACCTGCTTCCAAAGATATCTTCAAAATGTAAATATCCCACATTCCTGGAATCATGGTTTCCTAATTGGACCAGCAGATTTTTACATTTTATAGGTGAAAGATAGTTCTTCAACGTATCATATTCCATTCTGAAGCCATTGGCAGTGAGGTCTCCAGTTATAATTACTATATCAGGGTTAAGTTCATTTACTTCATCAATGCATCTGGTAAGAAGACTGGGTACAAAATGTTTTTCACCCACATGAATATCAGAGATCTGAACTATTATTGTTTCTTTAGTATTTTCTGCCATTACTTTCCCTTTCGAGTATTATATATAAATACCGATATACGTATTATCTAGTTTAAATGTTTCTTTTATTTTTTTAATTAAATTATACCATGAAAATTTTATACTTCTTTATTAAAATTTAAGGATGACATTCAGTGCTGCATAAAAGAAAAAGTAGAGCACAATAACGGCATTATATATTGTACTCTACTTTTTATTGACATCCTCTCTACCCTAAAGGACGAGAGATTCCTGCTTCACAGTGATTCCTAACGGATTCGATTCACTCCACAGACTGAAACGGTGCCCTACCGCCATTGATTGACAGCCTTATATCTCCTTCCTTTAGGCACGAGCCTTACGGCTTACTTCGATAAATTTATATATAAGATTTCTCTGTATCTTTATCAAATAGGTGTATTTTTTCAATACCCACATATAAGGTTGCCTTCTCACCGCTCCTAATTTTGGATCTGGGGTTTACTCGGGCTGTTATCAGTACCCCCTCAATATCGATATATACATAGATCTCTGCACCCATAGGCTCTGTAACTTCAACATTTGCAGTAATTGTACTATTCGCAGGGATATTATGTACAAAATCACTATCTTCTAAATCTTCGGGTCTGATTCCTATTACTATTTCTTTTCCTATGAGATTATTGTCTTTAATTATTTTCCTAACCTTATCAGTTGTGTTAAGTTCAAATATGCCGCCCTTTAATGTCATCCGGTCAGTTATAGTAGCATCCAGGAAGTTCATTGCGGGACTTCCTATAAATCCAGCTACAAACATATTATTTGGATAGTCATATACTTCCTGGGGTTTACCAGTCTGCTGCACTATTCCATCTTTCATAATAATTATCTTATCTGCCATGGTCATAGCTTCGGTCTGGTCGTGGGTTACATATATTATAGTAGCATTAAGTCTCTCGTGAAGTTTTGCAATTTCTGTTCTCATCTGGACTCTAAGTTTTGCATCAAGATTTGATAGCGGCTCATCCATTAAAAATACTTTAGGGTTTCTTACAATTGCCCTTCCTAAAGCAACTCTCTGTCTTTGTCCTCCTGAAAGCTGTTTGGGTTTTCTCTTCAATAGATCTTCAATTTTTAAAATTTTTGCCGCTTCGTGTACCATTTTATCAATTTCCCGTTTTGGCGTTCTTCGCAATCTTAATCCAAATGCCATGTTGTCATAGACATTAAAATGAGGGTAGAGAGCATAGTTCTGGAAAACCATTGCTATATCCCTGTCCTTTGGAGCAACGCCATTGACTAACCTGTCTCCGATGTAAACTTCACCTTCCGTTACCTCTTCCAGTCCCGCAACCATACGCAACATGGTAGTTTTTCCACAACCTGACGGTCCTACCAAAACCGTGAATTCCCTGTCTTCGACGGTGCTGTTCATGTTATTAACAGCAACTACATCATCAAATTTTTTTGTTAGATTCTTTACGATAACCTTTGCCATTATCTCTCCCTTTTTAATTGTTAATCAATAGTTTTAATTATAAAATAAAAAATGATTATTTTCTATAGAAAGATATGTAATTCATACCATACGGATCTCTGCCAGCAAGGAAATCTGCTGCTTTTATTGCTTCTGCCAGATTGTCTATCAATGGATCAGTAATAGGAGCGCATAAACCACTGATTATACCCATAGTTATAAAATGAATATTAAGTAGATTCCTGTCTGGCATTCCAAAACTAACATTAGAGTATCCCCCTGTAATTGATACCCCGAACTCCTTTGCAACTCTTCTTTGAGTTTCCAATGTAATTCTACCTGCATTAGAATTTGTAGAATTAGGCATAACCAGACAGTCAAATACCAGATCTTCTTTCTTTATTCCTATATACTCTGCCCTCTTTATTATTTTTTCTGCAATTTCAAATCTTTTTTCAACATTATCTGGAATTCCATCCTCATCCATTGTAAGGCATATTACCGCGCTTCCACTCTCTTTTACCATAGGTAAGATTTCTTCCAGTGATCTTTCTTCACCATTAACTGAATTAATAAGAGCCTTATATGGATAAACTTCCAGAGCCGCTTCCAGCGCTTTTGGATTTGCAGAATCCAGGCAAAGGGGTTGATTAGTTACCTCCATAACCATCTTAACTGCTTTAGGCAGCATTTCAACTTCATCTACACCTACCGCTCCAACATTAATATCAATTATATGAGCACCAGCTTCAGTTTGTTTTATAGCATCTTCTCTTACAATATCAAATTTGCCCTGTTTTAATTCCTCAGCTAAAGACTTCCTGCCCGTAGGATTAATTCTTTCAGCAATTATAACCGTGGGAAGATTCAATCCAAATTTAACTTCAGTTCCCTTACCGGTAACTACCGTCTCCATTTTCTTATACCTTTTCCTTTTTATATAGGTTGTTAAATATTTTTATAAAGACTGATAAAAATTTTTCATTTATCTCCGGCAAAGCTATAGTAACCCTGATATATCCAGGTATTCCAGAT
>VGAU01000120.1 GCA_016870675.1 Actinomycetota bacterium
GCAGTACTATAAAGAGCAGCGCCAATATCACTTATCATAAATACAGAAGCAGGAAACCCGGATGCTGGTGATCTTAGCCACCATGGCCAATTCTCACCCTCCGGGGGTTTGCCAGAACAGTTTGTATTAACGATACACTGTATACTTACTTCCGCCTGCCTTGAACTGTCGCTATTAAATAACTCAAATACTCTTCCTTCCTCGACTTCAGATCTATCTCCGAAACCAATCTCTGCTAGAGATAATAAAAATACTCTATCCTGTACTTCCTCACTTCCGCCGCCGTCAGTAACTGCATTTTTCCCTACAATTAAAGTAGTCTCGAGTATTGCATTAAATTCATCAGCAGTAAATGATTTTAAAAAACCCTCTTTGTCATCATATCCTATATCTTCAAAGTCCGGAAAACCATCATCAGACGGCGGCTTATCTGAATTATTTGTGCCAATCTCCCCATCATCAATATTTTGTGCCGCCCACCAGCTATTTTCGCCTCCACTGCTGTTAAGCCACTGCCTGATATTTGATGTCCTGTATCTTCCGTTACCATATCCCCTTCTTAATTCATTGGCATTTTCAGGTTCTATGGCGTCAAAACCTCTCAAATCAATAATACACGCAGACAGTAGCGTAATATGCTCTATTTCCGGATTAACATAACCTGAATAGTGGCTACTATTATCAATTACCACCCATAATATAGGATTATAACCTTCATCCTCAACTTGATAGTTTCCAAGCTGTATGTAGTCACCTATTTTTAAAGATTTGCCATGGGTAAGTTCATATGTTTCTGATATATCCTCAGAAGCTTCTCTATCTACTTTTTTACTGCATGCGGTAAATAATAATGTAATCAATACTGCTATTACCAGTACTATAGATATCACTTTTATTATTTTATTTTTACCTGATAAAATCACATTTATAATATTTGGATTTTAATGCAATATTTTTAACCGTAAATCTTTTAAATACAAATACTTGTGGTATTCAAGACCCTAACTTTATTTCACCACAGTTTAGACAACTTTTTTACCTTTGGGTATTTTTTATCAGCGTTTATTTTAAAACATTAGCATTTGAACAGGAATAGGCAAACACTAAAACTTTGTAAAAATAATTCATCTTTATTTTACTATATTTCCATTACAAAAATCATAAATTTTTACTCCAAACAAAAATAAAAATATTGGTCTATGGTAATTCATTTCAATCAAAAATACATTTACATCTTTTTTACCAATCTGGACGCCAGTCAGAGCTTTAAATCCTACTGCAGAATTCTTCTATTCTGTTTAATCCTTCTTCAATATTATCCATTGATGTCGCATAGCTTATTCTTATGTATTCATCAGCTCCAAAGGCACCTCCTGGAACAACAGCAACATTTGCTTTTTCTAAAAGCAAATCAGCAAAATCAAAAGAGTTTTTTATTTTACCTCCAAAAAAATTAGATACTTTCGGAAATATATAAAAAGCACCTTCAGGAAGAGCGCACTCCATTCCATCTATTGAAGAAATTCTTTTGTAAATATAGTCTCTCCTTTTTTCATATTCCTTCCTCATTACTTCAACAGAATCCTGATTTCCGTTAAGTGCTTCCAGGGCAGCCCACTGGGCTATGGTACAGGGATTAGATGTTGATTGATCCTGTACTTTGGTCATTTGCTTTATTATCTTGTTATCAGCACTACAGTAACCGATTCTCCATCCAGTCATTGCATAGGTTTTGGATACAGCATTTACAGTAATGGTTATGGATTTAAGATCGTTACTGAATGATGCCATGCTATGGTGCTCTGCGCTGCCGTACAAGAACTTCTCATAAACCTCATCTGCAATTATATAAATATTATGCTCAAGGCAGATTTTGCCAATTTCTTCAAGTTCTTCCTTGGTATAAACTACGCCGGTGGGATTATTAGGGCTGTTTAAGATAAAGAGTTTTACTCTGCTGTTTCCTGTACCTTTTATCCTGGTGTATTTAGAAATAACATTATCAAAATGCTCCATATCTATTTTTAAATTCTTTTTAAAATTTACAAATTCGGGAATACCTTCAGAAAGTATAACCTGCTGGCTGTAACTTACCCAGAAAGGTCTGGGAATTATAACTATATCATCCGGATTAATAAAAACCCTCATAATATCGTCCAGTACATGTTTCGCACCATTCCCAACAAGAATATTGCTAGTTTCATAATCAATGTTATTGTCTCTTTTAAACTTATTTACAATTGCACTTTTGAGCTCCTTTATACCGGTGCTTGCAGTATATCTTGTCTTATTCTCATCAATAGCTTTTTTTCCCGTATCCTTTATATTATCAGGGGTATTGAAATCAGGCTGCCCGATACCAAATCTGATTATTGATTTACCTTCTTGCTTTAATTTAATATCTAATTCATCTGCTTTCTTTTCCAGTACAAATGTTGGGCTTTCCTCAACTTTTAGAATCCTATTAGCAAAATCTTGTGTAAACATTGATACCTCCCCTATATATTTTAAATGAATGTTTGATGTAATATTATATAATCACAATGAGATTAATAAAATGAATTTTATCCTTTATTTTATTTCAGAAAGATATGATTACTACTATTTCTGCGGTAATTTAAACTCCCGCTATTCTCCCATAACCTGTATAAAAACCTCACGTGAACGGGGTCTGTTATCATGGTCGATAACGATTATCTGCTGCCATGTGCCAAGAACCAGTCCACCTTCTGACAGCGGTACACAGATACCCGGACCCATAAAAGTGGCTCGTATGTGCGAGAATCCGTTGTCGTCACCCCATGTCTGTGAGTGCCGGGTATGTTTACTGGCCGGAATAAATTCTTCCAGCTGCTGACGCATATCTTCAACCAGAGCCGGTTCATATTCTATGGTTGAAATAGAAGCAGTTGAGCCAATAGCGAAAACACTTACTAATCCGTTCTTTATACCGGAATGGGAGACAATACTTTTTACCTCGCCGGTAATATTTTTAATATCCGAAAATCCTTTTGTAGATAGAGTTATTCTTTTGCCATATATCATATTGTTTCCCCTCTGCTTTAATTACTTTATTTTTTATTTTTTAATTCACTCAGGTTATTTTTTCTCAAGTTAATATACTCTTTCAACATTAAATAAATTCAAATCAAATAAGGATTCATTCTACAATATCTGCTTCCAGTTTAAGTTTTTCAAACGAAGGCTCTACATCAAGTTTTTTGGACCAGAAAACTATATAACTAATATCAAGATTACTGTACTGGATTTCAAATACATTTAAAGCGTCATCAAACTGTTTTTTGCTTCCGCCTAATTGTTTTGACCAATATAATTTTTGAAGTATAGTATCTTCCGGAGTAGAAACATAGATTTCAAAATCAAGAAATTTTACTTTTTGTTTTCTTGAAAACCTGCTTTTATCATATTCATTATCAGTTAAAATCCAAAAATCAATCTTATCTCCCTGACTTATATCTATTATATTAAATTGATCTTTATTAATAATGGCTGCTTCAACAGATTTTTCATTAATATAATAATCATCCTTTGAAAAAGCTTCTGTAATTTTATGAATATCGGTTTTATCGATTGATATTATTATATCAATATCATGAGTGGAACGCGGAATTCCTTGAAGGCTTGAAACAATAGAACCACTTAGCATGTACGGAATATTTCTTTCAGATAATATCTGAACAACTTTTTCTAATAATCTAAATTGTGACATTTGTTTATTCTTTTTAAGTATAATTTTTTAATTTCTTCCTGAGAAAGATTAGGGAATCTATTTTTAAGCCCTGTTAAAAAAAGCTGTTTGGTTAACTCATTCAATTCGAAGCATTTTTTTAGCCTTTCTTCTGGAGTTAACCTTCTAATTATTTTAATATATTCACTGTGGCTATTATTAGTGGATTTCATAGGATTATTTTATCATAGAAATAGAAGGAATGAACAAATTAAATCTTTCTTAGGTTTTTTCTGTCACAGTATTTATCGAATTTTCCTTTTATTTCTTTTGGAGTGAACCCACTCCAATATTTATATAGTGCTCTATACTTACTGATACTATAGAAATCTTTATAGAGGTAGAAATAAAATTGTGATAAATTATGCTTCATTATTGAATAAGATGAATATCTAAGAACTGTCGAAAATTATGAGCAAGAGTAAGTAAGAAAATTTACGAGAAAACTCTTATAAATTTCATAATCCTATTTATTCTTCTCCACATGCATGAGTCCAAATATAATGCTATCTTCCAGTGCCTGCCAGCTAGCTTCAATTATATTCTCAGATACTCCTATAGTTCCCCAGCTCTTCTCGCCATCCGAAGATTCAATTAAAACCCTGACCACTGCTCCGGTACCCTTCTTCTCATTCAGTACCCTAACCTTAAAGTCCGTAAGGGTGATTTTTGACAGCGCAGGATAGCAGCTTTCAATTGCTTTTCTTAAAGCTCTGTCCAGGGCATTAACCGGACCATTACCCTCTGCAGTTTCGATAATCCTATTTTCATCAATCAACACCTTCACTGTGGCCTCAGACATCATGCTGCCGTCTTCTTTCTTTTCATTTAATACCCTGAAGCTTTCCAGCTTAAAAAACTTCTTCTTTACTCCGGTAACTTCCTTAACCAGCAGTTCAAAACTCCCGTCAGCAGCCTCAAACTGATAACCTTTATGTTCCAGATTCTGAATCCTGTTTAAAATCTCGCTTACCTTCTTTAAATCATCTTCCAGATTAATTCCGAATTCCTTTGCCTTAAGAATTATGGATTTCTTACCGGAAAGCTCCGAAATCAGTATCTCCCTTGTGTTGCCTACTGTCTCAGGATCTACATGTTCGAATGCTTTTGATAATTTGCTTACTCCGCTTACATGCATACCACCTTTATGAGTAAAAGCATTACGCCCTACAAACGGCTGACTTGGATTTGCAATCTGATTTGCTGTCTCACTTACAAATCTTGAAAGATTGGTTAAATGCTTCAGACTGCCTTCTTTTAAGCAGTTCTTTTTTAATTTTATCTCCAGATTGGGAATTATCTGGCACAGGTCCGCATTGCCGCATCTCTCGCCATAACCGTTAATTGTACCATGGACCATCTTTATTCCCTTTTTTACAGCTATTACAGTATTTGCAACAGCGCATCCGCTGTCATTGTGAAAATGTACCCCCAGGGTTGCTTTAACTCCCCTATTTACTTTATCGATTATCTCTATAACATCACTAGGAAGCATACCTCCATTGGTATCACATAAACATAAATAATCCGCACCTGCCTCCAGGGCTGCTTTTAAAGTTTCCAGTGCATACTGCGGATTTTCTTTAAAACCATCAAAAAAATGCTCGGCATCAAAAATTACTTCAGGGAAATATTTCTTCAGATATTCTATAGAATCAAAAATCATGCTTAAATTATTTTCCAATGTTGTCTCTATAACCTTTTCGGCGTGAAGAGAGGACGATTTACCGACAATGCATACGCTGTCTGCACCTGATTGGATTAACTGTTTTATATTATTATCATTTTCTACCTTGATATCCTTATATCTTGTCATTCCAAAGGCAATTATTTTTGAATATTCGAATTTTCTACCCTTTAGCTTTTCAAACAATTCCATTTCCTTTGGATTAGATGCAGGGAATCCAACTTCAATATAGTCAATGCCAATATCATCAAATCTTTCTATCATCTGCAGCTTATCATTGACCGAAAAAGATATATCAGCTCTCTGGGCACCATCCCTCAAGGTAGTATCAAATATGTATATTTTATCTTTATCAATCATTTGAAAGCATCACCTTTATATACCTTACTAAAAACTTCTTTTAATTTCTACACACGTCGTTCATATTTATGAATCACTATAATCATAGACTGTTTATTTTCTTATATTTTCTTTAGTAAATTTTACATAACCACCGCTTCTTATTATCCCCTGGATAAACTCAGGAAGTGGATTTATATTAAAAATTTTGTTTCTTGTAACATCTGTGATTTCCCCTTTGTTTAAATCTATTTCCAGT
>VGAU01000121.1 GCA_016870675.1 Actinomycetota bacterium
CAGCTGGACTTTCTCTTGTGATGTAGGAGGAGATAAGGAAGCTATTGCCAGGGAAGAAAATTATGATTCTTTCTTATCATTTAAAAAGGAATTAAAAAAGTTATCTCAAAAGTTTCCAATGGAAAAATGTATTGTAAGGTTTCCTTTTTATTCTAAGGTAAGGGAATAAAAAATATGAGCGGTATTATCGATATAGTTATAAGAGTTTTTTTGTACTTAATGGTTTTAACCGGGATATGGTTATTTTCAGGAAAGTATATTTTGCGCTTTTTTAAAAAGGAAAATAAGAAATATAGATTCGGGGTAAAACCGGTAAGGCAAGCTGATAATAAATTTAAAGCCCATATTAGGCTTCTCCTTCTTCTTACCATGGGAAGAAAAGACGATAATAGTATCTTTTATTTTATTTTTTTATCTATATTTTTATTTTTTATAACCTTTTCTGTTTTTACAGGACTATTTGGAATAAGTATATATTTTATTTTAATGTCCATTCTTGCTGGTTTTTTCCCTTATATATTCTTAAGGTTTAGACTTAAAAGCCTACAGCTTCAAGGAAGCTATGAGGCAGTAAAATTATTAAGCGAACTAACCAATATGTATAAGATTTCAAGCTTTAATATGATCTCTGCAATAGATAAAACTATAGGAACTATTAAAGATAGCCCCCTTTCAAAGAAGGCACTATTCCATTTGAGTTTAAAAGTAAAAGAATACAGTGGTAAGGAAGAGCTTCAGTCTGCAATAGATGATTTTGTGGCTGCATTTGATACTGAGTGGGCAACACTACTTGGAATGAATATTTATGAGTCCATTCTAAACGGCACCAACGTTTCAGTTTCATTAGATGATATCCTGTCTAATTTAAAGCAGGTAAAAAGCTCAATAGAAAAGGACAAGAGGGCAAATTATGAGGCCTTTACTATGGTAAAATTTGTTATTCCAGCAGTATATATTATATCAATTATTTTAGCTTTAAAATTTTTTGGGTTTACTATAAGCAGATTTTTTTATTATCAGTTTAATACCGGCCTGGGTATAAAACTTTTTATTACTATTATTGTCCTGTCGATAATTAGTTTCTGTGTTATGTATCTTTTGAGTAAACCTAAATTTGATTATTAGGGGAAGATTAATGAGGTACCAAATAATTTATTTTTCGCTGGCCGGGCTTTTGGCTGTGGGAGCAATTGGATTTTTTATTCGAAGCGTTTTAGATTCTTTACCGGTGAAAAAAGGAATATTTGTGAGTGTCAGCCGTTTTAAAAATAAGATTATTAAAAGCAAGACACTTTCATTTGGCAGGATAAATATTCCTATTTTATTTTATCAGGTTGTAAGGTTTACAGTTTTTGGAACATGGTTTGTTTTAATAATAATGCTGAAAACTATAAAAGGTATGCCTTCTTTTGGCATGCAAATAGTTGCATTACTGGTTATACTCGCAGTTACCACTCCAAAAGAAAAAATAAGCCGAATAAAATTACCGTTTTTTTATATCAGTAACTTCTTTAAGAAAATTAACAGCGAAGCTTCTAACAGGGAAATATACCGGACCATATCACTTCTTATTAACCTTTTTACCATAAAAGGGGAAGTAGTTTTAGGTTCAAATTATATCCTGGAAGAGATCATAAAGACTGTCAAGGTTACAAAACCGGTATATCTTAAGATGCTTTCTCTTTGGAATATGAATATGAAAGAAGAAGCAGTCAGCTATTTTTCAAGTGCAATAGGAACAAAGGAAGCTAAAGATCTATCCAGTATTTTTTTGAAGCTTGACTATATAAATCCAAAAGAGCTAAAAAACCAGCTTATCCATTACCAGAACAATATCAAGACAGAAAGGACAACGGCAAGGGAAAGGGTAAACGAAAGAAATGGTAACCTTATCTATATACTTGCCATAGTTTCAGCAGTGGTGGTTCTATTAAATTTTTTAGTAGTGGTTTTAACAGATGTTTTTACAAATTATAATTTATTATCTTTTTAACAGGAAGAAAGGAGAAGCAGTGAAAACGTTTATTGTAATAATGGCCACAGTAATTTTAGGGATTCTAATCTGGGGTCTTATACTTGGGAGTGGGGAAAATTCCTTAATAGGTCAAGCAACCAGAATTTTTAATAGTACTATAGTTCAGCTAAAAACCATTGTTCCTTAAGGGTAATTTTTAATAAGGATTATTAGTTATGAAAACTTTTATAGTAACCCTTGCGGCTATAATTCTGCTTATGGTTTTTCCCATGCAGAATGTGCTGGATATAGTTAACGCGCACAAAATAGAGAGGTTTGATGAGATAGTATATAGCGCATGTCAGAAGGCAAGAACTTCCGGCCGGTTTACGGAGTCTAATATCTTACAGATGAAAGATAGTATACTAGCCGAGTTTCCGGATGTATCTGAAGATGAAATCATAATAGATGTAACTACTTCTATAAAATATAAAAGGTTTGAGTTTGATAGTAGGGAGACTATAAATTATAAGATAGGGGTACCCATAAAGAAAATAGTTAATCTGGGGAAATTATTGGGTATAAAAGATGAAGACAACAGATGTGATTATGTCATGGAAGGATACGTCCTAAGTGAGGCTCTGGAATGAAAGTATTTATCGTAACAGTAGCTGTGGTTATACTCTATTCTTTTACTTTGGTCTTTACGGAGGACTACAGGCAGGCTCAAAGAAATAGCTACCGGTTAAAATATGTGTGTGAGGAGCTATCCGCTACCGGAGCAGCTTTTTATGATCAGGAGAAGTTTGGGGAAGGTTATACTGTATTTAATACTGATGATGGTATTAAGGCCATTAAAGACCAGATAACTAATCTACTTTCAGTAGATAGTGATTTAACACCTGTGGCCAATTCGTACTGGTCCAAAAATATGGAATATAAGGTTTATTTTTATGACGATTCAGGGATATGTAAAGTTTATAACAATGGGATCCTGGAAAGGGAAGAACCATTTTCTTATGGTTCTGAACATAAAGATGATTGGACATCATACAATGAGGTTATTTCTGATCCTACGGTTGTTGTAACTATTAATGCCGGGCCCGGCAGGTTCAGATTAAAAATTTTAGATCCTATACCGGATATGATAAGAAGTTCTTCTCATGAGTGGGAAGAGAGGTAAGGTAAATATTATGAAGAAAATAATTATAATAAGCGCAGGTTTATTTATGATTTTACCAGTCTTTATATTTTCCATTTTTTTTCTTTATGCAATTGGAAGATTAATTAATAATATTGATTTTTCTGAAAATAAAGATAGTGAAGTCTCATCTGAATATCCTAAAATAGATGAATTATCTAACAGTAAAATATATTACGACAATATGTATAAAGGGGAAATAGAGAAAATTGAGGATAATAAGATTTATTTTATTGTGGATAGGAAAGGTAAAAAGTGGGGTGGCATAACTACTGTTTTTAAAGATGTTGAAGACTTCGAGGTTGTTTTTGATATTGATACTTATACCTTAGAGTATGACCCCTTTGATAAAGGTTACACTACTACTATTGATAAAGATACTAATTTAGCTGTTTTTCATACTACTCATTATGATGGTGATTATCTTACTTATGATCATAAAAATTATTACAGTGTAAAGGACCTTGAATTTCTTGTGGGTAATTATCTTAGAGTTGATGAATCTATGACTGAATATTTTGATTACGGTGTCACTAATAAATTTCTTAGCTTTTCAATTGGAGAATAGTGATTATTTGAAAATTTACAAATTTATGATGCTCTAAAATGCAATTTAAGACACTAAAAAAATATTTTAATAGTTTACTACTACCAAAAAGTCAATATGGAACTAATAAAATGTGAAATATGTGGGAAAAGAATAGATATAAAGTACCGAAAGAAAGATTACGGAGTGTATACACATTACTTTTTAGAAAATATAAAAAGAATACATTTTTGTAGTAGCTGTCAGCCTAGTATTGAAGATATTATTGAAGATTTAAAAAAGATTAAAAAAGATGAGTATTTAAAAAAACACCCGGAATATAAATACTTTTATTATCTGGGTTTAAGCCGGGAGACAGGACTTCGTTTTTATTCATTAAAAGATAAATTAGATAAAGAGACGTGGGACAGGATATCAGACTTGTTTTATTTTTGTGGGTATAGTTCTGATGATGATAAAAAGGAGCCCCCGGATTCAGTCAGGGGGAGATGGGTAACTCATGATCCGCAGAAGGTTATGGAAAGATTAGGCTGGAATTAGAAGTTTTATATAAAAGAAAAGAGGTAATTATGAGAAAGAAAAGAATAATAATAACTATAGTTGTTGTTATATGTGTTTTAGTCGGTGTCTTTTTTGTTGTGAGATTTGGCGTTGTTGGAAGGATTTATAATTTTATTCAAGATAAAGCCTTTACTGATAAAGAAGGTAATAAAATTGAAATTTTATACCAGGTCCCTTCAGACACAGAAGAATTAAAATATGAGACTTTGCATGATAAAGACGGGAAAGAAGTAGTGGTTGAGATGAGAAAAATTTTATATATCAACCAATATGGTAATGAAGTGGAATCCTGGGAAGAAACTGCAGAACCTATAAAAATATACGATTATATGTATAAAGGAAAAATAGAGAAAGTTGAGGATAACAAGATTTATTTTACGGTTGATAAGAAAGAAAAAGAAGGGGCTGAATTTGTTTTTGAAGATGTAAAAGATTACCAGATAATTTTTGATATTGATACTTATGATTTAAAAGATGATCTTAGCGTAGGATATGAAGTTTGTGACTCTCTAATATTTAATTATGAACACTTTTACAGTGCTGATGGGTTGGAGTTTTTATTGGGTGAACATCTTAGGGTCCAAGACACTATGTTTGAGGATTACTATATAGGTGAAAAATATAAAGTACTTGTATTTTATCTGCATTAAGGAGTGTGTATGTATAATAAATCTATATACCGGTTGCTTGCTATATTTCTATTTATATTTATATCAGTATCTTTTTTAATACCTTCTGATCTTGTTGCAGAAACCAGGAAGTTCTGGGTTAAAGATGGTCACTATGAAAATCAAAAGGTATGGGTAACCAGTGGATACTTTAAGGACACTCAGGAGAAAAGATGGGTGGATACATCTCATATGGTTGAGAGTGGATATTGGGAGACTAAAAAAGAGTGGGTGGATACGTCGCATATGGTATACCAGGGGTACTGGAAGGATGTAACTAAAAGCGTTTGGGTTGATACGTCTCAGTGGGTAAGTAGTGGGTACTGGAAGGACGTAACTGAAAGAGTTTGGGTTACAAGTGGATATACAGCTTATAGAGATGTTAAAAAGTGGGTGAATACGTCTCATAATGAGTTGGTAAGTAGTGGATACTGGGGTAGTAAGTGGGTTGATACAAGTCACTGGGAGACCAGGTCTTATAACGTTTGGGTAAGTAGTGGGTACTGGGCCGGTTACTGGGTTAATACGTCTCACTGGGAGACTAGGTATAGAGATGTAAGACAGGCTTACAGTGTATGGGTAAGTAGTGGATACTGGAGATATAATAGCTATGGACGACGCTACTGGGTGGATACGAGCCACTGGGAGACGAGGTATAGAACTGTAAGACAGGCTTACAGTGTATGGGTAAGTAGTGGATACTGGGGTAGTAAGTGGGTTAATACAAGTCACTGGGAGACTAGGTCTTATAACGTTTGGGTAAGTAGTGGGCACTGGGCCAGTTACTGGGTGGATACCAGTCATTGGACCTGGGTAAATAGTGGATACTGGAAAACGGATAAGGAAGCTTACTGGGTGGATACGAGTCACTGGGAAGACCAAAAAGTTTGGGTTGAAGGCGGGCACTATGAGACGAGGTATAGAGAAGTAGAAGATTGGCAGCCCTGTAATGTAGTAAAATATGAACATATTGGCGTTTACTGGTGGAGTAAGTATATTCCGGGTTATGAGCTCCTCGATAAATGGATGTATGAATTTATCAGAGATCATCCATGGTTTTCCGAAAGGTATACTGAATATTTAAAAAATATTATAAAGAATT